>CAZVEF010000065.1:0-12575 GCA_964625715.1 uncultured Spirochaetaceae bacterium
TGGGTCCGCTCGTCGCCGGGGCGCTGATCGATGCGTTCGGGTGGCGGTCGATCCTCGTGCCCGCGCTCGCGGTGGGCGTCATGTCGATCGTCATCGTCTGGGCGCTGCTACCCGAGAGTCGCAGAACGGGCTCGTTTCTCAAGGCGATCCGGTCGCTCGACTGGGTGGGCGTGACGCTGTTCAACGGTGCGGTTGCAATGCTCGTCTTCTTCACCTCGAGCCGGCCGATCACGGGGGCCGATCCGCTCACCGACTTTCGGCTGCTCGCCGTGGCCATCTTGCTCGGCTGTGTCTTTGTCTGGTGGAGCCTGCGGCGCGAGGATCCGTTCATCGATCTGTCGATCTTCCGGCGACGCAATTTCTCGGTCGCCTCGGTCACGGTGAGTCTGCGCATGGTCATGCGCGGCGGGACGGGCTTTCTCATGCCGCTGTTCGTGACCGACCTCTACGGCTTCAGCGCTTCGGCGACCGGGTCTCTCCTCATGCTCGACGCGGGATCGCTCTTCGTTACCATGTGGCTCGGAGGGCTGGTCATCGACCGCCGGCGCAGCCGCGGTCAGGTCGTCGCAGGTATGATGGTCGAAGTGCTCGCGATGACGGCCTTTGTTCTGCTGCCCGCCGGGGCACCCGTCGCCTGGGTCTTCGTCATCCTCGGGGTAAACGGGCTGGGTGCCGGCTACATGCTCGCTGCGCTTCACGTGTACGCGATGGGCGGAGTTCCGGATAACGAGTCGGCGTCCGCCGCCGGCCTGTACAGCATGATCCGGTTCGGAGGGGCGATGCTCGGGCCGGCGATCGGCGGGGTCGTGCTCGCCACAGGCGTGGACCGGTACGGCATCGAGGCGGCGGGTTACCGCCCGGCGTTCGCCTTTCTTTTGACGGTCGGCGTACTCGGCATGCTCGCCGCGCTGCTGCTGACTCGGCGGTTGCCGGGCGAGCAGCGCCACGAGTAGCGGCCTGCGCCGCAGGATAGGGCTGTGGCACGCTCCGCGTCGCCGGAAACGCGGCGCGCTTGCCCCATCCCCGTCGTTCCTGCATAGTCGCAGACGGAGATCCACATGACGCACCACGATTTCATTCCCCAGACGTACTACACGACGATCGGCCCGCACGAGCCGGTGCTCACGATCGCCTCCGGGGACCGGGTGACGACGAAGACCGCAGACGCCCGCGGCCACGACGAGACCGGCGAGAAGGTGGCCGAACGCGGCAACCCCATGACCGGGCCGTTCTTCGTCGAGGGCGCCGCGCCGGGCGACACGCTCGCGGTGACCTTCGAGTCGGTGTGGCCCAATCGGGAGACGGGCTTCACCTCGCCGCGCATCGCGCCCGCTATCCTCGACCCCGGGCTCTGCATCGCGTCGGAGGAAGGCGTGGACCTGTGCACGTGGACGATCGACGCGGAAGCGGGCACCGCGCGCATGAGCGAACCGGCCTCGCAGCTCGCAGATCTGGTCCTGCCGCTCGAGCCCATGCTCGGCTGCTTCGGCGTCGCGCCTCCGGGAGGCCAGGCGATCTCCACCGCTACCTCGTCCACACACGGCGGCAATATGGACTACCGGGGATTCGGGCCCGGCGCCACGGTCTATCTGCCGGTCTCGGAGCCGGGCGCGCTCTTCTTCCTGGGTGACGGGCACGCGATCCAGGGCGACGGCGAGATCGTGGGAACCGGGATCGAGATCTCGATGGACGTGACCTTTCGCGCGGAGGTGCGCCGCGACTGGCCCGTGAGCTGGCCGCGCGCGGAGAACGAGAAGTACATCATGACGGTGGGGAACGCCCGGCCGCTCGATCAGGGCGTCCAGCACGCGACCACGGAGATGCTCCGCTGGCTCGAGGCCGATTACGCGCTCGAACCGCTCGCCGCGCACTCGCTGCTGGGCCAGTGCGTCGAATACGACCTGGCTAACGTCTTCGACCCTGCGTACACGATGGTGTGCAAAGTGCGCACGAGCGTGCTTCCCGCGTAGAGGATCCACATGAGCGCACCATCGGGTGAAGAGATATCGACCGACAGGACACGCGGCGTCGTGCCGCTCCTCCTCGTTGTCTCGACCGGCTACATCGCCGCGAACCTGGGCATCCAGGGCTTCATCGCGATGCTGCCCATCGTTCAAACCGAGTTCGCGATCACCCGGACGCAGGCGGGGCTCTACTCGGGCTTCTACTACCTGAGCGCGACGATCGTCGCGATCGGCAGCGGACGCCTCGTCGACCGGCTCGGGCCCCGCGTCGGTCTTGTTTCGGGTGCGGGCATCGTGGGGCTCATGGCGATTCTCCACGTGCTCGCGCCGGCGTTCGGCGTGATCGTCGCGCTCGCCTTCGTGACCGGGATCGGCTTCAGCGTCATCACGCCCTCGGTGAGCGGAGCGGTCATCCGCAACGTCTTCGCCGCCCGGCGAGCCGGCTCCATGGGGATCGTGCACGGTGTGGGTGGTACCGGCGCGCTTGCCGGGACGATGGTGCTGCCGGCGATCGGCGAGCGCCTCGGCTGGCGGCCGGTCATGCTCGGGGCAGGCTTCGCGGCCGTCGCGATCGCCGTGCTCGTAGCTTTTGCCTACGACCGGCTTACCCCGGACGTCCGCCCGGAGGCTCCGACGCTGCGAGCCGCGGAGAAGGGTGCCTTCGCGGCTGCGCTGGCCGGCCTGTTCTCGCGCCGGGCGTTTCTCGCGACGTGTCTCATGGGGCTCGTGTTCGGTCTGACGGTGGGAAGCGCGACGGGCCACCTCGCGCTCTTCCTCAACCAGGACCTCGGCTTCTCGCCCACGCTCGCCGGGATCGGGCTCGGGCTGTTCCACGTCGGCGGCGTGCTCGGGCAGCCGTCGTGGGGGGTGATCAATGACCGACTCTACCGCGGCCGGCGGCACGCCGGCATGTACACGCTCGCCGTGCTCGCCGCCGCGGTAGCGCTTCTCAACGCTCTTGTGATCTCGCGGGTGGGGGTGAGCTTCCCGGTTGCGGCCGGGGTTTCGTTCCTCCTCGGTTTCTTCCTCTTGGGACTGCCGGCGCTCTACTTCACGGCGGTCACCGAAGCCGCGCCGGCGGAGGACGCGGGCGCGGCGACGGGCATTGCGCTGGTGTTCTCGCGCGTCGGGATCGTGGTGGGTGCGCCGCTGTTCGGGCTCGTCGCCGACCTCACCGGCGCGTACGCGCGGAGCTGGCTCCTGCTGGCGGTCGCGGCGGTCGCGATCACCGGCGCCTCGGCGCTCGTGCTCGGCCGGCGCTGCCGCGGGTGAGGCATCGCCCGGCGGGAGGTGCCGCAGCCGGTGCGGCGCACGCGGGCCCTCGACACCGCGACGCAGTACGTGCTGCGCGAAGGGCGAATCTCCGCGACGCTCCTCGCCCGGTGGTGTCGTGGCGCCGGTTCGCTCGCTACGGCCTCGCGATCGCGCTCCCCCCGCCTTCGGCCTCGTGGCGACGTTCGCACTCGATGCACAGCAGCGCCTCCGGCTTGGCCTTGAGGCGCTCTTCGGAGATCTCACCACCGCAGGCCGCGCATACGCCGTAGGTTCCGTCCTCGAACCGCCGTAACGCCGAGCGGACGCGAGTCAGCCGCTCCTCGTCGTGAAAGGTGAGCGCGCCACGGTTGTGGCTCTGCATGCGCGCCTGCGCCTCGTCTCCGAGCTCGGTCCGTTCGGAGCCGGTGAGCTGCTCGTACTCGGTGGTCTGTTCGTCGAGGTTGCGTCTCAGGTCCGCCTCGAGTCGTGTGAGCTCGTCGTGCAGCTGCCGCTTCAGGTTCTCGGTCATGATTCGCTCCGTCGACGCGAAGGTACTCGCCCTCGTGTTTCGGCAGTATAACCCAGACGGGCTATGCGGCATTGGGGCCGGGAGCCGCTGGTCAGCTCCTTGCCGGCAGAACCCGCGACAGGCCCCACGATATCAGAAAGACGAGCGTGAGCGCAATGACGATCGACGGCCCGGAGGCGAGGTCGAGGTAGTACGAGGCGTAGAATCCTGCGAGCGTCGCCAGCACGGCGAACGCGATCGAAAGCCCGATGATCCGTCCGAGCCTGCGCGAGAGCAGCGAGGCCGAGGCGGCGGGCGTGACGAGCAGCGCGAGCACGAGGACGACTCCCACCGTCTGGGCGGCCACGACGGTCGTGAGCGCGAGTGCGCCGAGCAGCCCGTAGCGGATGAGTTCGGGCGACAGCCCGATTGCGACCGCGTGCGAGGCGTCGAAGCTCGTCACGAGGAGCTCCTTGTAGAAGAGCGCGACGAGCCCTATGACGGTGAAGACGACGACGAGCATGCCTACGAGGTCCGAGCGGGTGACGCCGAGGATGTTGCCAAACAGTACGCCGCTGAGGTCCTGGTAGGTGGCGACCCTGCTCAGCAACAGGATGCCGAGCGCGAACAGCCCGGCGAACATGACGCCGATCGCCGTGTCCTCCCGAAGGCGGCCGCGACGCGATATAAGACCGATTCCGACGACCGCAACGAGCGCCGCTCCCATTGCACCGAGGAAGAGGCTGAATCCTGCCACGTAGGCCACGACGATGCCGGGAAGGACCGAGTGGGCGATCGCCGATCCGGCGAACCCCATGCCGCGCCATACGACGAACGCGCTCAAGGTGGCGCACGAGGCCGAGGCGAGCACGCCGGCGATGACGCCGCGAACGACGAAGGCGTAGCCGAGGGGCTCGATCAGCCAGTCGACCATTTCTTCTCCTCCTCCCTGCCGTGGAACGTGAACCCGTACGCCTTCGCGATCGTCTCCGCGCTGACGACCTTCGAGACCGGGCCGTCGGCGATAATCGTACGGTCGAGGAAGAGCGCGCGGGAGAAGTGGACGTCGAGCAGGCCGAGGTCGTGGGTGCTCACGATCGCCGTCTTGCCGCGGCTGCAGAGGTCCTCGATTGTGTGGAAGATGAGCTCCTGCGTGGTGAGGTCGACGTGGTTGAGCGGTTCGTCAAGCAGCAGCAGGTCGGCGTCGTGCGCGAGGGTGCGCGCGAGCATCACGCGCTGCTGCTGCCCCCCGGAGAGCTCGCCTACCTGGCGGTCGGCGAGCTCCGGGATTCGCATCCGCTCGAGGGAGTGCTCGACGATCTCGTGGTCGACCTTTCCCGGGCGTCTCAGCCAGCCGAGATGGACGTATCGGCCCATCAGCACCACTTGCCGGACGGTGACCGGGAACCGCCAGTCCACCGTCGAGCGTTGCGGGACGATCGAGACACGGTGGCGGCACTCGGTTGCCCGGTGCCCGTAGACCGAGATGAAGCCGCGGCCGAGGGGTTCAAGCCCGATGATGAGCTTCAGCAGCGTCGACTTCCCCGACCCGTTCGGGCCGACGAGCGCGACTTTCTCGCCCGGATCGACCGTGAGCTCTACGTCGTGCAGCGCGTCTCGGTCGGATCCCCGGTAGCGGAAGCCGACGCCCCTGATCGAGAGCGCCGGCTTGTCGGGCACGGCGGGAATGGTGCATTGTCCCCCGTAGAGCAGATGGTTCCTCATTACCTCCCCAGCCCGGTGAGAATCTGTTCGACATTGTAGCGCACGAAGCCCAGATACGTATCCCCCGGTTCTCCCGGCGCACTCAACGAGCCGGTGAGCGTCGGCAGGATCTCGACCGGCCGTCCGACTTCGTCGGCGATAGTGCGCGCGAGTCGCTCCATGCTGCGCGACGCGGTTCGGCCCACGAAGATCGCCCGCACGTCCTCTTCACGGATGAGCTCGACCAGACGCGCGACTTCCTGCGCCGACGGCTCGGCGTTGTCCGAGGTTCCCGGTACGATCGTGCCCACCGTCTCGAACCCGTATTCCTCGGCGAAGTACGAGTAGGCCTTGTGGTCGAGGACCAGCTTGCGACGCGAGAGCGGAATCGATTCGACCTCGTTTCGGATGAACCGATCGATCTCGCGCAGCTGCTCACGGTACCGGCCGGCGTTCGTCTCGTAGGTAGACGCGTTCGCGGGGTCGGCGGCGCTCAGCACCCTCTCGATGGTGTCGACCCAGACGATCACGTTGTTCGGATCCATCCACACGTGCGGGTCGACGGCGTGGTCGTGGTCGTCTTCGGCCTCTTGACCGTGATCGTCATCGTGGTCGTCGCTGTCGAGCGCGTCGATCTCGGCAGAGAGCGGGACGACGGGGCCCCGGGCCATCCGGTCGACGTCGTCGAGCAGGTCCTCTTCGAGTCCGAGACCGTTCGTGAACACGAGGTCGACCTCTTCCAACGTGCGCAGGTCGCTCGGCTGCGGCTCGTACGAGTGCGGGTTCTGTCCGACCGCCATGAGGACCGTCACGTCGGCTGCGTCGCCGGCGACGTTTCGCAGGACGTCGCCGACGATCGTCGTGCTCGCGGCGGTCTGCAGTCGTTCGCCCGCCGAAGCGAGCTGTTCGACGTCCGGGATCGCGCTGAGCTCATGGGCTTCGTCGTGATCCTCGTCGTGTCCGTGGTCGTCCGCGGGCGACTCAGCGCCGCCTCCCGCAAAGGCAAGAACGGGCAGGGCAATGATCAAGAGGACAAGAAGGTGGATTCGATGCTTCATGTCCGGGCTCCTTGGCTTGTAGCCAGTTCGTAGTCGCAGACGAGGTGCTCCTCGTGGCACGTATCGCACTGCTCTACGTGGTGATGAGCGGTGAACTCGTTCCAGTGTCCCTGCTGCGCCACGGTGAGAATCCCCGTGCCACGGCAGACCGGGCAGGTATTCCCCAGCGCGCCGAGAATCGCGTCGCGGATGAAGGCGCTGCGATTCTCGATCCCCGCGAGTGCCTCAGCCAGGTGTTCGTCGACCTTGAACGTGATCACCTCTTCCTTTCGCCTCTGTGTCGCCATCGGCGTCTCCCTACGGAAAGTATTACGAAGTAATATCGCTCTCTGCGTCCTCGGTGTCAAGCCCATGTCGATCGCCGAGCGCGGTGTCGCGAGCCGACCCGATGTAGTACACTCCGACGAATGTAGCCGACTCTACGTGTCACCATAGCGTTCCTCTTCCTGCCGGTGGCCGCCGGTGCCCACCCGCACACGTGGATCGACGCGACGATTCGAAGCGGGGCCTTCGATCACCTCGTGCAGGTTGACTGCTTGCTCCTCGCGTTCGCGGGAACCGACCGGCTTGACGTGCCGGCGGCCGACCGGTTCACGGCTACGATCGAGGACGGGCGGCTGATCTACGCCTTCCGCGTCCCGATCCGCATCGCGTGGGGCGCGATGGACGACCTGGTCGTCGGGCATTTCGATCAGAGCTACCGCATCGATTTGCGGACCGACGCGTAACGCGAGGAGTACGCGAGCGTCGCAGGCTCATTCACGCAGCGATTCGGCAAGCGCTTCGATCGTCGTGCATCGGACGCTCGTGCCGTTTGTCTCGAGTTCCCAGGTGAGGCTGGTCGCGTCGGCCACGATGCGAACGAGCGGCGTGTGTCCGGCGCTCCCGCAGCCCGGCGAGTCCCGCGCCGTGTGCTCGCCGGCTGCCGGCGCATCGGCATCAACGGCGACGACCGGCCTGCCGATCCGTTCGATCGCGTGCGCGGTCCACTGTTCGGCGAGGCCCGAGCCGGCGAGACGTACCGGCGCACCGATGGGGTGGGGGAGGCGGAAGGAGCCGCTGGCCGGGTCGAACCGCAGCGCGGGATCCGGGAAGAGCGACTGGAGCGCCCCGCTGAGCACGAGGTCTTCGGGGCTGCCGAGCTGGATCGATCCGTCGGCGGCGATGATGATCAGGACGTCGGCGATGCGCAGCACGAGCTCGACGTCGTGACTCGTGGTCACGATGAGCCGGTTCGTCGTGTGAGCGATCCGGCGCAGCGTGCTCATGATAGACGCGCGCGCGGCGACATCGAGGAAGGCGGTCGGCTCGTCGAGGATCATAACGTCGGCCGACTGAGCGAGCGCCCGGGCTACAGCGGCGCGCTGCCGTTCGCCGTCGCTGATCTCGGCCATCCAGCGATGGCGAAGGTGAGTGATGCCGGTCTGGTCGAGCGCGTCGCGGACAGCGGCGTGATCGGAGGAGGAGAGCCGGGCGAGCAACCCGGTGTAGGGATGGCGGCCGAGCTCGACGAACCGGCCGACGGTGAGGTAGCCCGGACTGTCGAGGTGGGTGAGCACGATGCTGAGCCGACGGGCGCGCTCGAGCGTCTGCATGTGCTCGATCGGCGACCCTGCAAGCAGAACCCGGCCGGCGACCGGCGGGAGCAGCCCCGCGAGCGTTCGCAGCAGCGTCGTCTTGCCCGCGCCGTTGGGGCCGATCACGCAGATGAACCGCCCGGGGCGCATCTCGAGATCCACGCCGCTCAGAACGGTCCGGCCGGTACGCCCGTACCCGCACGCGAGACCGATCGTCCGCAGCTGAGGCGAGCTCGAGACCGTGCTCACGAGAAGCTCCCCTGCAGACCGCCGCGGCGCACGACGACCCAGATAACGATGGGCGCGCCGATCAGCGCGGTCACCGCGTTCAGCGGCAGCGTGATTCGCAGGCCTGGCAGCGACGCCGCGAGATCGGCGACGACGGCCGTGAGCGCTCCGAGGAGCACCGTGACGGGCACGAGCACCCGATGATCGGCGTCCTTCAGGAAGGCGCGAGCGAGGTGCGGCACCGCCACCCCGATGAATGCGATCGGCCCGCAGAAGGCCGTCACGATGCCGGCGAGCATCGCCGTCACGCCGATGATTCCCACTCGCACGAGCCGGACGCGAACCCCCATACTCGACGCGTATCCTTCGCCGAGCAGCATCGCGTTCAGCGGTTTGAGGAGGAGGATCGTCAAGGCGAGCCCGACGCCCACGACGCCTGCAATGACGGGTAGCTGCCCGCGCGTCACGCCTCCGAAGCTACCAAAGGTCCAGTTGATGTAGCTCTGGATCTCTTCGGGGATGCTGAAGTGCATGAGCACGCTCACCGCGGCGTTGACCGCGTAGCTGAAGAGCACCCCGAGGACCAGGAGGGTGAGCGCGTTCGGGACTCGCGTGCTGACGAGCAGCACCACCGCGAGCACCCCGGCCGACCCTGCCACCGCGGCGACCGCGACAACCGCGTCGCCGGCCGTGCCGACGGCAGAGAGCAAACCGCTGCCGCCGACCAGCCGCGCCCCCAGCGAGCTGCCGGCGAGCACGACGAGCGCGACGCCCAGACTCGCTCCCGCGTTGATGCCGAGGACGAAGGGGCCTGCGAGGGGGTTGCGAAAGAGCGTTTGCATCAGGAGCCCGCCGGCGGCGAGCCCGGCGCCTGCGATGAGGGCGGTCAGCGCGCGCGGGAGACGAAACTCGAGCACGATACGCTGCCAGATCGGCTCGCCGGTGACACCGCCGAACAGGATCCGAAGCGACTCGCCGAGGGGGATCCGAACCGACCCGAGGACGAGATGCGCTGCGACCGCGGCAAGGAGCAGCAGCGACGCGGCGCCGATGACGACGCCGTGGCGCGCGGCTCCGGAGAAACTGCTCACCGGAGCTTCTGGTAGTAGTACGGCTCGTAGTCCGGCACGAGCTCGGGGTGAAAGGCCCAGATGAGGTCGTTGAGGATGATGTGCGGATTCAGGGCGCCGGACTCGAAGTAGTCGTTGCCGCCGCCGGGACCCATGCGTCGATTGTTGTTGAAGACCATCCCGTTCTCGAATGCGGCGAAGTTCGTGAAACGCTCGTCCTCCGCCGCGGCCTGCTCGAGGCTGTTCCACGTGCCGGTGTTGACCCACACGTCCGCATCGCCCGCTTCGGCGTAGACCGACTCTATGTCGAAGAACAGCGCCCCGGTCGAGTCGTCATCGGACCAGATGTACTCGCCGCCGGCGTCCTCGATGAACCGCGCGGCGTAGCTCGCTCCGCCGGGAACGGCCCACGTACCCTGATAGGGCGTGTTGGCGAGGACCTTCGGGCGGTCCGTCGTGTCGCTTGCAAGCGTCGCAAGCCGTCGGTACTTCCGCTCGGTCTGTGCGTAGAGATCGAGCGCGGGCTCAAGCCGATCGTAGAACAACGCGGTGAACAGTAACCATTCGGCCCTGCCGAGCGGCGAGGTCTCGACCCAGTCTCCGGCAACGACGACGGGTAGTCCGGCCTTTTCAAGGACAGGCTGTGCGTCCCGGTCGCCGCCGTAGCTGTTCACCATGATGAGGTCCGCATCGAGCACGAGCAGCTGCTCAATGTCCACGTCTGGTCCAGACCCGACCTCGATGATGCGTTCTTCGTCGTGCATCTCGTGAACCTCCTGCGAATGCGCGTAGTCCACCGAGTCGACCGCCACGATCGAGTCGAGCTCGCCGACGGCGCTGAGGTGCGGCAGAAACGTCGTGGACATCGTGACGATCGATTCGATCGGTACCGCAACGATCAGGTCCGCACCGTCTATCTCCGGACGCTCTGCGCCGCGGGGATAGAGCACATAGCTCAGCGCGTCATCCTCCGTGGCGCCCTGCCAGGGTCGGGTGACGGTCACGACGGTGAGGTCTCCGGCGCGTACGGCTTCGAACCCCGTCGCGTGTCGCGGGAGCTCGGCGATCGGCTGTCCGGCCTCCACGAGCGCGTCGACTGTCGAGGGAGTCGATGTAGCGGTGGTCGGGCCCGCCGAATCCTCCTGCAGCCCGGTTGCGCCGGCGGCGAACGGACCGAAGAGTGCCAGGGTGAGTACGAGTGCGATGATAGAGGTAGTGCTCTTCATCCTTCCCTCCGAAGGTGAGTTTGGATTCGTTACAGGCAGGTCTCCTGGCTTGCGGGTCGAGCGACACCCCCGAACCTTCCCGGGACCCGGGTCCCAGTGGCAGCGTAGAGAGCGTCTTCCCGGTTACAGTAGCGGGGGCTGCGACGGATTCGCACCGTCTTCCCTTTTCACAGCCGACCTTGCGGTGCGGCCACACCTGTACCGTGCGCCGGCAGTATACACGGCCGTGTCCGGTGGTTCAACTATGCCGATGCCGCGGCGGCGGCGCGAGCGGACGGCGGTCGCTTCAGGCGGTATCTTTGGCGCATGAGAGCCCGCAGACGCCTGTTCATCGCTGCTCTCGTGCTTCTCGCAACGGCGGCCGCAAGCGTGTTTCTCACCGCATGGCGGGTCGGCGTCGAGGACCGAGCCGATGCGTTCGAACCGGCCGTGTCGGTTGCGCCGGGGGCCGCGACCGAACCATCGGCATCCGCAGAGCTTCCAGGAGCGCGCGAGGTCCAGGCGATGGCGGCCGCGTATCCGGAGCGCATCACCGCTGCGGCGGTCCGCTCCGGCGAGTGGGCGCTCGAGATGGACGGCCGGTGGTATTACTGGGCCGACGGCCGTCTCCTGCCCCGCGAGCTTCGCGATGAGTCGGAGTCGTACGTGTCGATACGGTTCTACCGGTATGCGCGAGGGCCCGCGCGAGTCCGTGAGGTCGATGCCCGGCTCGAGCGGATCCTCGAGGAACGGACATCGGTTCAGGCTTCCGGGGAGAGCGATGCCCGCGAGCGGTTCAATGGTTTCCTCGACGCGCTCTACCAGATCTCATCGCGGGCCGAGGCCGAGCGCATGGTGGTCCGCATCGAGTTCCTCGGCAGTGCGACGCGGGTTCACCCCCTGCTCGTCGAGCCACTCGAACGCGTCGAGCGGACGATCCGTGCGCTGGCTCCGTACGATCGCGAGGTCACCGCGTTTCTGCGCAACCTCGATGCAATCCACGGGTACAACTGGCGCTCCATTGCCGGTACCGTACGACGCAGCTATCATGGCTACGGCGTGGCTGTAGACCTCGTGCCGCTCTCTTACGCGGGGAGGTGGCCGTACTGGCTGTGGGCGGCTCAGGGCGGGATCGACCGATGGTGGGAGCTGCCGTTGGAGTCGCGGTGGCAGATCCCTCAGCCGATCATAGACGCGTTCGAAGACCAGGGCTTCGTCTGGGGCGGCAAGTGGCTCTTCTTCGACAATCTGCACTTTGAGTACCGTCCCGAGTCGATCCTGATGGCCCGGGCGGGCACTCCGCCTTGACGCCGCGCACGCCCGGCGGGTACGTGTCGTTCGACACGTTCGAGTTCCACGGCGAGCGTGCCGCCTTCTCCGCTGGTCGGCCACGCCGCCTCGTCGTCGTGCGCTGCGGATGCCTGCGAGGCGCTCTACACGGCCCTTGCCGAGCGCTGGGTTGCGGACGGTGTGTACAAACACCTGGTTTCGATCCCCGTCTCGCAGTGCGAGGTCGAACGCCGTTCTTCGACCTCGGTTTCGGCCGGTACGTGGTCGACGCGTACATGCCGATCGACGAACACACCACCCGACCGGCCGCTCCGCCGGCCGCGCGCGCGGGCATCGGTCAGATGCTCCTTGCCCGGTGCAGGGCGTAGGCCGCGAGTCGGGGAGCCACGTCGCTCCACGTGGACTACGAGTCGGCCAATCCAGCAGCCCGGTCGTTTTGGCCGAAATACTTCGTTCCCGGTGTGGTCTCGCTCATGCACCATACCGACGTAGATGTGCAAGAGGGATATTCTATCAAATAAACCGTGCGATACTCATTAACGCAAAGAGTGGTTTTCTGAAGAGAATTCGCTCACAACATTGCGGACCCGACGGTCCTCGGCTACAATTCGCATAACATTATCTTGAGGAGGGTCACCATGACCACCGTAACGCAAAAAGTTCGTCGTGCATCTCGCTGGACCGAGAGCACCTGGTTGGAAGTCTCCGATCATGTCG
>CAZVEF010000066.1:0-12457 GCA_964625715.1 uncultured Spirochaetaceae bacterium
CCCGCGCGGTTGATCCGCAGGCCGGACGAGAGCTTCTCGATGTTGTTGTCGAGCCGTTCGGCTACGACACCGCGCTCGCGCTGCGCAAACATCGCGCTCAGATTGTGATTGATGATCATCGAATCCTCCGTGATACGTTTCTCAAGGCGGGGGGCGTCCGTGCCCTCCCGGATACCCGGTCTCGTGCCCGGGCCGCACTCGTCTTTTTCTACGCCCTCCTTCAGAACCCGGTGCGGCTCGAATGCCGCCGGACCTCGAATGCCGCCGGACTCTTTTTTTAATCTTCCCTCAACCGGCGTTCGGAAACACCGATAAAGAGAGTAGGGAGCATAGGCCCACCGCTTTCGAACGACGGACGTACAACCCTGTCAGATCATCGGCGAGTGGCGCCATAAACTTGAACGGAGACGGGAGAGGTTCATCCGACGAACGCGGTGCTATTCGTCGGCTATCTGGTTCAGGTATTCCTGGGCGATGCGGTCGTCGGGTTCGATCTCGAGGACCGTTCGGAAGTAGCCGGCCGCTTCCTCCGGATTGCGCTCCTTGAGCGCGAGGATGCCCAGGTTGGATATGATCTTCGTATTCTCGGGCTCGGCGGTCAGCGCTTCGGTGAGCAGCGCGCGTGCGCCCATGAGGTCGTCCAGCTCGAGATAACAGATCGCGAGCTCGTTGAGCGTGTCGGGCTGGCGCGGTCCGAGCTCCAGCGCTCGCTCGAACGCCTGCTTTGCACGCTCGAAGTTGCGCAGGCGCCGGTGAGCCCAGCCGAGGAGAAACCACGCGTTCCAGACATCGGGATGATTCTCGAGGAAACGCTCGACCCGATCGATCCCTTCCTGTTCTTCGCCGAGGCGGATGAAGTCGTACGCCTCCTTGAAGAGCGTGTCGCTGAGATCCTGCGAGTCGATCTGGCCTACGACCTTGCGTGCCTCCGCGGTACGCTCCTCGTCCTCACCGCGATCTATGTACACCTTCAGGTGCCGCCTGGCCTGCTCGAAGCTCTTCCGCTTCAGGAAGAAGAATCCGGCGTTCAGGTGAGCCTCGGGAAGGGTCTCCTCGAAGGCGAAGAGCTCGTGGTAGATTTCGAACGCGTCGTCGACGTACTCCTCTGCCTGGGCTTCGTTGCCGGCCTGCGACTCGGCGTCGGCGCGCTTCTCGTAGAGCACCGCGAGGTTGACGAGCGCGCGCTGATCGCCCGGTTGCAGTCCGCGCAGCGCGAGAAAGATCTCCTCGGCGAGGTCGTAATCGCCGTTCTGCGTCTTGATGATCGCCGTCTCGGTGAGATCGGTGATGATGTCCGGGGTAACCGCGGTGATGAACTCGCGATAGTAGTCCGCGTCCTCGTGATCGGGCAGGTAGGCGAGGATCTTGAGCATCGCCGAGACGATCTGCTCCCACGCGAGATCGTGGATGTCGTACCGGTCGGCTCCGGAGGTCGACTCGACCGGCAGCATGCGGTCGGGGTCGATGCGAAACGCCCCGATCTGCCGATCGAGATGGTCGGGCACGGAGATGAAGATGATGTCCGAGAGCTTGTCTGACATACGCTACGAGTCGGCCTGTTTGGAGCGGAAGAGCTTGAGAGTGGAGTTGATCCGCATCTTGTAGCCCATGGGGACCTTGTCTTCCTCGAACTGGATACCGAACGCGGCGATATCGTCCCGGCCTTCGACCGGGTCGTAGCGCACGATCGCGCCGGGAACCTGGAACGTCTGCTCCGGATCGTCGAACACGAGCCTGACCGTCGTGCTCTTGTTCACGAGCATCTTCGGCACGCCCATGAGCACCGCCTTGCACCCGGAGAACGAGAGGTCGCGCAGGATCATCTTGCGCGGCACGCCGTCCACGGTGACACCGCAGTCGCCCGGCACGAGCCCAAGCTGACTCACGCTGTGCGCCGAGAGCGCGATGCGCTCCTCCTTCCGGCGCTTGGCGTTGACGTTTGCCTCGAGCAACTGGCCGAGGATCTGGATGAGATCGTCGGGCGGTCGCTGCGTGAAATCCAGGTTCGCGAAGAAGAGATCCTTGTTCTGCTCACCGTAGGGGTTGGTTTGCGACACCTTAGCCGGGACGAAGAAGGTGATCGGGTCCTGCTTGTCCGGCTGCGCGAAGCTGAAGCGCAGCTGCACGAACCCGCTCGATTCCCGAATACACTCGTTGAGACCGCTCTTGAGGTTTGCTATAATCCGTGCGGTCGTCATTGACGCGGCGTAGATGACGCACGGCCACTGAGATCCCAGGCACTTTACGTAGACGTGCCTCGTGTTCAGCATAATCGTCTGAACGACTTCCTTCGTGAAGGTGATCTCCGCCTGCGAGAACTGCTCGAAGTAGCGTGTTATCTGCTGGCTGGTAGTGACGGGCATCGGCGCGTGAGCAAGTGTAAGGAACGCGCTATCCATTGTCAACCGAGAGGCGAGTAGTGCTGTACGGAGTTGGAAATCCCCTCATGGACATCATCGTACGCGCGGGGCACGAGGCGCTCGAGCGGCTTGAAGTGGTCCCGGGCAGCATGAATCTGGTGGACTACGAGCAACAGCAGGAGGCGCTTGCCGCGGGGTCGGTCGTGCGCCGATTGCCCGGCGGCAGCTGCGCGAACACCGTCCGGGGCGCCCGTTGGCTGCTGCGGACCGTCGGGTCGACGCTCACGGTCTCGTACACGGGCGCGGTCGGCGTCGACCGCGATGGAGACGCCTTCGAGGCGCTTCTCGACACCGAGGGCGTTGATCCGAGGCTGGCGCGCAAGCATACGCCGACCGGCTCGTCGGTCATTCTCGTGACCCCGGATTCGCAGCGCACGATGTTCACCTACCTCGGCGCGTGCCGTGATCTCGAGCCGGACGACATCGACGCGTCGATGCTCAAGTCGGCACGGATCTTTCATACGACCGGCTATATGTGGGACACGCCGAACCAGGAACGGGCCGCGCGCGACGCGGTGGATTCAGCGCGCAGATCCCATGCGCTCGTTTCCTTCGACATCGCCGACCCCTTCGTGGTGCAGCGCTACCACGAGTCGCTCTCCGCGTGGATTCCCGGCCACGTCGATCTCCTCTTCGCGAACGAGGAGGAGCTGCGGGCGCTGACCGGCGTCGACGGGGAGCGCGAGAGCGTCGCGCGGGCCGCCGCGGACCTCGCGCCGACGGTCGTCATGAAGGTGGGGGCGCAGGGGTGCATGGTCGTCGAAGAGGGGACGATCACGCTCGTCGGACCGCATCCGGCCACGCGCAGCGATACGACCGGCGCGGGAGACGCCTTTGCAGCGGGATACCTCTTCGGCGTGCTGCAGAAGCTCGCGTCCCACCGGTGCGCGACGATCGCCAACGTCGTCGCGGGGAACATCGTCTCGGTCGACGGGTGCAATTACGACGCACTGGACGAACCGGGGGTTCGCTCGGCGCTGACCGAGATCTTCGCCTCCGGCGGGAGCGCGTGAAAGAGCCTTTGTGCGCTACAATGTGAAGGGGGATCCCGTGCTGAGAGAATGGACAGGTCTACGGCAGCGTCCGGAGGAAGGTCGCCGGCGCTGGTTCACCGACGAAGACATGGACCTCATCGTCTGGTACACCGACGACGATGACATCCGCGGATTCCAGCTCTGCTATGCGAAGCAGACCGACCAGCACGCGGTCAGCTGGTTCTCGGACGGGACGTACAGCCACGCGCGGGTGGACGACGGCGAGGCGGGTAGTCCGCTCGGCGCGAAGGAGACGCCTATCCTGGTGCAGGACGGCGTCCTGGATGCTTCCTCGATCGCGGAGGCGTTTCGACGAAGGGCGGGCAACGTCGACCCTGAGATCCGCGAGCTCGTCTACACCCGGGTCAAGGGTTTTCCGAGTCGGTAGTACCGTCGTCGTGCAACGCGGCGTCGAGCTGTGATATCAGCGTGTCGGTGATCCGGCGAGCCTCCGCGTCGTCGCGGCGGGTGGCGCCGGTGAGTTTCATGTAGTCGTCCGAGGCGAGGATTCCCGCAAGGATCGCTACCTTCAGCGGATCGCTCGTCGAGACCGATCGCTGAATCTCGGTCACCCTGGAGCGAAAGTATTCGACCACCTCGCGGAAGTACTCGGGGTCTTCGTCGGTCTGAACGCTGAAGGATGTCCCGAGCAGTTCGATCCGCATGGCTCGCTAGAAGATGTCGAGCTCCGGCTCCTCGTCCTCGTCCTCGTCTTCGTCGGGCTCGCGCTCTTCGCGTTCCGACTCATCGTGCGAGGCCGTCGGATCGGCGTCGGACGCGTCGCCCGGCTCGTCCCTCGACGGTTCTTCGGCGGATTGCTCGGCCGCGCCCGATCGTTCGGTCGGTGGCTCGGTCGATGCAACGCCGTCGCCGGGCGGATCCGCGGCCCGGTCATCACGAGCGGGGGGAGGGGCCTCGGCGGCGATGTCCGACAACGCCTCGGGTGCGGTGTGCCGCGCAGGCGCGGTGGCAGGATCGGCGGGAGCGTCCTGGCTGACCTGGTCCTCGAGCTCGTCGAGGTGGTTGAGCGCGGAGACGATTCCCGCTTCAATCTCCTCCTGGTCGGCCTTGAAGGCGGAGACCAGCGTCTGTAGCTCGGAGATGCGCTGTTCGTAGGCTTCGAGTCGTTCTTCGAGCGTAGCGTTTTCGGCGGTCAGCGTCCTGATGCGCTCTACCGCCGACTGCACCTTGTGTTCGAGCGTTCGGATCTGCTCGAGACTGATCATGGTCGTCGTCCCGGCTTCTTCGAAGGAAGCCTACTCGAGCGCCTTCTTCGCCCGGCTCACCAGCTCGCGAAACGCGTCGCGGTCTTCGATCGCCAGGTTGGAGAGCGCCTTGCGATTCATCTCGACGTTCGCCTTCTTGAGTCCGTTCATGAAACGGCTGTACGACATCCCTTCCGCACGGCAGCCCGCGGAGATACGCGTGATCCACAGCGAGCGGAACTCGCGTTTCTTGGTCTTCCGGTCGCGATACGCGTACGTGAGGCTCTTGGCGACCGCGTCCTTCGCGGTTCGGTAGAGCTTGCTCCGGCGGCCCCAGTACCCCTTTGCGAGCCTGAGTACCTTCTTCCGGCGGTCCTTTCTTCTTGTACCGTCAACTGCGCGTGGCATATGTGACTCCCTCGTTCTAAAGCATCGCTCGCGCCGGAACCGGCGCGCGGTACGACCTAGTTGTACGGCAGCAGGATCCTGGCGCGCTTCGCTTCAGCGTGGCTGAGAACTCCGGCCTTGCGGAGCTTGCGCTTTCGCTTCGGTGACTTCTTCGTCAGGATGTGGCGAAGACCCTGCTTCTTGTACTTGATCTTTCCCGTAGCGGTCTTCTTGTAGCGCTTCGCGGCGCTCCGGCGCGTCTTCATCTTCGGCATCGTCTTCTCCGTCTCTTGAGGAAGGTCGTCAGGCCTTCTTGGACTTCGGGCTGATGATCATCGACATGAACCGACCCTCCATGGCGGGTGGGCGGTCCACGGTGACGTCACGGTCGAGCATGTCGAGCACCTTGCCAAGGACGTCCTTCCCGCGTTCGGTGTGCGCGAGCTCGCGCCCCCGGAATCGGATGGTCACCTTGACCTTCGAGCCCTTGTCGAGGAACTCGGCGACGTGCTTCGCCTTGAACTGGAGATCGTGCGTGTCGATCTTCGGCTGCATGCGAATCTCTTTGAGTTCCTGCTGCTTCTGCTTCTTCTTGTTCTCCCGGTTCTTCTTCTCCAGGTCGAACTTGTACTTGCCGTAATCGAGCAGGCGACAGACCGGCGGGCTCGCGTTCGGCGCGATTTCCACGAGATCCAGTCCCTTCTCCTGGGCCATCTGTCTGGCTTCGAGTGTCGGGACGATCCCGGCCTGATTATTGTCTTCGTCGATCAGGCGCACTTCACGCACCCGGATCATGTCATTGATCCGTAAGTCCTTTGTAGCCAATCAACCTCCTCATGGCCTGCAATCGTCTGAAGCATACACAATACCATTGCGCCCCGGCCGAGTCAAACGCAGCCGGCATCAACCCGAGCCTTTCAGCACGAAGCAACACTCGGTGGCGAAGAGATTTGCGAGTCGTGGTCCGACGCGACGCTCGTGCCGCAGATCGACGACGGCGAGGATGGGGACGTCGAGCTCGCGGCAGAGCTCGACGAAGTCGCGCCGCGTGCAGAAATGAATGTTCGGCGTGTCGTACCACTGGTAGGGCAGGTCGCGGTTGACCGGCATCCGCCCCCTGAAGAACAGCTGGGCGCGGTTCACGACGTAGGCGAAGTTGGGGAAGTTCACGATGGCGCGCCGCCCGACGCGCAGCATCTCGCGCAACAGAAGAACCGGCTCGTGAAGCGCCTGGAGCGTCTCGTTGAGAATCACGTAGTCGTAGCTGCCCGTGGCGTACTCCTTGAGACCCTCGTCGAGGTTCCCCTGGAACACGCTGATGCCCTTCTCGAGGCACTTGGGGATCATCGCCTCCTCGATCTCCACCCCGCGTCCGTGTACGCCGCGGGTAGACATGAGACGATGGAGCAGCTCGCCGTCCCCGCAGCCGAGATCGAGGACGGTGCTGTTCTCGTCGACGAGACCGGCGATCTCGTCGTAGCTGAAGCGTGTCTGCCTATCCATGCGCGTGTACCGTCCTGAGAAACGACGAGATCAGAGGGCGCTGGCGTTCGGTTTCGAGCAGGAACGAATCGTGTCCGTACGGGCAGTCGAGCTCGGTGTACGAGACGTCCTTGCGGCGCCGCATCAACGCCACGACGATCTCCTTGCTCTGGTACGAAGGGTAGAGCCAGTCCGACGTGAAGCTCACGACGAGAAACCTGCTGCTCGTGTTCGCGAAGGCCTGCTCGAGCGAGCCGTACTTGCCTCCCAGATCGAAATAGTCGATCGCCTTGGAGAGGTAGAGGTAGGTGTTCGCGTCGAACCGGTCGACGAAGCTGCCTCCCTTGTACTCGAGATAGCTTTCGACTTCGAACCGATCGGAGAAGTCGAACCCGAATTGGTCGCGCTGCTGGAGCCTGCGGCCGAACTTCTCGTGCATCGACGCGTCGGAGAGGTAGGTGATGTGCCCGATCATCCGCGCAATCGCGAGCCCGCGCGCAGGCGGCTGTCCGTCGTAGTAGTCGCCGCCGTTCCACCGTTCGTCGGAGGTGATCGCGTTGCGCCCCACGGCGTTGAACGCGATGCCCTGCGCGCTCAGCCGTGCGGTCGACGCGAGCACGATCGCCCCGGCGACCGATTCCGGGTAGCTGACCGCCCACTGGAGCGCCTGCATCCCGCCCATCGATCCGCCGGCTACGGCGAGCAGCCGATCGATACCCAGATGCCGGACCAGCCGGTACTGGACGTTGACGATGTCTTCGATCGTGATGACCGGAAAGGTGAGGCCGTAGGGACGTCCGATCGCCGGATCGATCGAGCCGGGACCCGTACTGCCCTGGCACCCACCGAGCACGTTCGAGCAGATCACGAAGTACCGGTCGGTATCGAAGGCGCGTCCCGGGCCGACCATCGCGTCCCACCAGCCGGGATGACGGTCGTCCGGCGCGTGCCGGCCGGCCGCGTGCGCGTCGCCGCTGAAGGCGTGGAGCAGGAGGATCGCATTCGAGCGTTCTTCGTCAAGCGCTCCGTACGTCTCGTAGCGGACGGTGACCGGTCCGAACCTGCGCCCGCTCTCGAGCAGGAGCGGCTCCTCACCCTCGCCTCCGAACGTGTAGTCGTGTTGCTCGACGATCCCGAGTCCGGGCAGTCCCATGGCGACCCATCTTACGCGCGTGGGTTGCGGTGTCAATCCGTTGCCCGACCGACGACGACGTGATACGATGCGGCCGCTGTGCACATCTTCCTGATGCTTTCAGTGCCGCTGGCCTACATCTATCTGCTGGTTCTTCGCGACGAGGCGCATCAGCCGGCAGCGTTGACGGCCGTCTCTGCGCTCAAAGGCGCAATCGCGTACCTCGTCGTCCTCGTTTCGCTGCTGATGGTCGAGCGGTTCGTGCAGCGCCCCTACACCGGTCCGGGACTCTATTTCTACGGGGCGGTGTACGATTTCGTCATTCCGGGGTATCTGGGCTTTCTGCTCTACCTGTGGTTCACGAGAGACCCCGGGGGGCTCGCTCCGGAGGAGCGCTTTGTTTCACTGCTGTCGTTTTTCGCAGGGCTGTTCGCGTTCGCGGGGCTCATGGATGTCCTGCTGCGGTCCGCGTACTTCGGCGCGTACGAACTGTTCCATCTGCCGGCCCTGCGCATTGCACTCATGGTGATGCTCCCCGTGCTCTCGTATCGGTACGCGGCCGAAACCCTCTGGCTGCGCTACCTCTACCTGGCGCTGATCCTGGCGGTCCCGTTCGCGCTGGGTACCGCTGCCTTGCTGCTGAACATGAACTACTTGCTGGCCGGCACGACGGTCACCGTCGTTCTGTTCGCAGGCGGGTGGGCCTCCGCGCTCTTCGCCGCCGGCGGAAGCCGCTCGCTGCGGTACCGCTGAGGATATCGAGTGACCGTCCGGCGCCCAGCGACCGTCGCTATCATCGCCGCAGGAGTCGTTCTCACCGGATGCGCGCCCGACGTTGCCTTCATAGGGGATCCGGTGCTCGAAGCCGTCGTCGACCCGGATCGATTCGAGGCGTCGATCGACGCCGCCGTCACCGAGACGGGCGCGCGCTCGCGCGTGATCTGGCCCGCGGTGTCGTCGCTCGAGGCGCTCGACCCCCAGGCGGTCGTGGCTTCCGCCGACGCCTCTACGATCGGGCTGAGCCCGTATCTGTCGCTCTTTGCCGCCTCGATCGCCGAGCGCTTTCCAAAGCGGACCTTCGTCGCGTTTTCCGCGGGTCCGACGGCTGGGAATCTCACGCGGGTCGAGTTCGATGCGAGCGTGGCGATGCGTGAGGCGGGGGAGTTCCTCGCCGAATGGGTCTTCGAGGCGAGCCCGAGGTCGGCGAGCGTCCTGCTCGACGCCGGTCGGCCCGTCCTCGCCGAAGAGGCGCGCTCGCTCGCCCGAGGCTATCGATCGGTCGCCGGCGTCGATCTCGAGGTCGTGCGCTTCGCCGAGGCGCCTACCCGCGAAGATCTGCGCGCACGCCTCGACGCACTCCCGGTGACGGGGCAGGTCGCGCTGGTGGCCCTCCTCGGCGAGGCTACGCCCGAGCTCTTCGAGCTCACGCGCGACGAGCCGATTCTGCTCGCCGGTCGGAACCTCTCCGACCGTGGTGAGGAGGATCGCATTCTGTTCGTCGTGCGCGACGACCTGGCTCGCGGCCTCGCGGCGGCGATCGGGTCGGCAGACGAGACGGTGGTCGTGCAGGCGACCTTCGAGGCGGCGCGGCGACCTCGTTCGGTGGAATAAGTCACGGCATGGTATGAATTTTTCGGACACCCGTGCCGATCATTCGAGTGTCGCGATGCGGGAAAAGTGTTTGACACCGCATAGGGCGGGAAATATACTCGGAAGAGACCGGAATTGATTGCCGCTTGTGCAGGTAAAGGAGCTGGAGCATGAAACGAGGCATTGGAGTCTCGATATTGCTGGTACTGTTGCTCACCGCCGGGGCTGCCGCCGACGAAGTGACTCGGAACTGGCAGTCTATCGTTCTCGAAGACTTCGATGACGGTGACAGCCAGTGGATCGTACGCGGGGGCAAGTTCCTCGCCGTCGCAAACGATGACGGTGAGTCCGACTACGACTACCCCTTCGAGTATCAGATCGTCGACGGTGTGTGGCCCGAGGAGATGGGGCAGCCCGAATCCGAGAACCCGGGCGTACTCGGCGTTCAAGCCGCGTTCACGCGTCGCGGGTATAACTACCTGGAGTTCGTCCCCGTCGAGGATGAGCCCGACGACGACGGCAACCCGGTTCCCCGCAGCATCCCGATTCCCGGCCGTCCGGAGGCGATCGACCTGTGGGCGTGGGGCTCCAACTACGACTACTACCTCGAGGTCCAGGTGCGCGATTACCGGGGCATCGTCCACAACCTCAAGCTGGGAAACCTCGGCTTCGGTGGGTGGCGGAATCTCGTGACCGACATTCCGAACTACATTCCCCGCGCGGTGCGGTTCGTGCCGCAGCGGCGGCGCATGGAGCTCGTGAAGATCGTGCTCTGGACGCGACCCGAGGAAAGCGTGGCCGGGTTCCACTTCTACCTCGACCAGATCAAGGTTCTCACCGACGTGTTCGAGACCGGATTCGACGGTGAGCAGCTGGCCGAACCTGACTTCGTTCAGGAAGTCTGGGGCACCGAGCAGAGACAGTAGGAGAGAGATCGATGAAGCGTATACTGCTACTTACCGTCCTGATCCTTGCCGCGGGAGGGCTCAGCGCTCAGGAGGCGGATCCGGAAGCCGAAAGCATCGGGGTCGACACGGCGCAACAGGAGCTGCAGGAAGTTTCGATCTCCAAGTTCGAGGACGCGGGTTTCTGGCGGGTCTACATGCCGATCGACCAGGGCGTGATCGAGAGCCGACGGTTCGAGGGCGGTCCGAACGACAAGGAGCCGTTGCCCGAAGAAGAGGCCGCCGGCATCGCGACGCCGGACGAGTACGTCCTCGGTGTCAAGGCGTCGTTCTTCCGCCGCGGGAACGCGGAGATTTACATCCAGCCCGTCCGGCCCCTGCAGGTGCCGGGTATCACGAAGACCATCAGCGTGTGGGCCGTGGGACGGAACTTCAACCACCGCCTCTACGTCGTCGTCGGAGACTACTTCGGCAACGTGAACCTGCTCGAGATGGGAACGCTCAATTTCAGCGGCTGGAAGCAGCTGACCACCGCGGTTCCGCCCACGCTGATCCAGCGCGACTTCCACTACAACGATCGAATGGGTCTGCAGATCCTCGGCTTCATGATCCAGCCGGATCTCATGGAGACCTACGGGACCTACTATATCTACCTCGACGGCCTGCGCGCGCTGACCGATCTCTTCGCCGAAGAGAGCCGCGACCCGGACGACATGGTCGACAGCTGGTAGATCGAACCTTCTCTGAGAGAGCAGGGGCCGCCGTGAGGCGGCCCTTTGTTATGGTGGTGCGCCCGGCAGGGCGCACTCACTTGGGGGTGCCCGGCGACGAGCCGGCGCTCTTCCCGCGGGTTCACATCGTTGTCGCCTCGCGGACCCGGCAGACGACGCCTCGGCGTGCACCTGCCTCTACGCACCGCGCCGTGAGCTCGTCGTCGGGCGACGGCGTGGAGGCCAGGCGGGGATCGAGCGTCGCACCGGGTCGAAACGCAGCGAGGGTAAGCCGCGCCCCGACTCCGAGCAGCGAGGCGATGGCCTCTACGTCCCGGGGGCCGACGAGGCCCGGCACGACAGTCGTGCGGAACTCGTACGCCGGCGCGGTGCGGCGGACGACGTCCACCGCGGCGGCGAGCCGTGCCGGCGCATCGGGAGGTCCGCCGAGCTCGCCGTACCGCTCGGGGGCGAGCTTGAGGTCGAGGGCGACGAAATCGACGCTCACCGCTTCGAGGCGGTGCGGGAGCATGCCGTTCGTGTCGAGCTTGACCTTGAGCCCGGTGTCCCGGATCGACGCGAGGAGCTCGGGGAGCCGCTCGTGGACGAGCGGCTCCCCGCCGGTGACGCAGACGCCGGTCAGGACGCCGGCGCGCGCGGCGATGACGCCGAGGACCTCGTCGCGGGGAAGGAACTCGGCCGGCGGCGGGCCGGTGACGAGGCGGGGGTTGTGGCAGTAGGGACAGCGCAGGTTGCAGCCGGCGGTGAAGACGACGGCGGCGACCTCACCCGGGTAGTCGATGAGGCTCGTCTTCAGCAGGCCCAGCCTGCGAAGCGTCGCCACTCAGCTCGCGCCGGACGCGGATGCCGCGTCCACAGCCGGCGCGGTGATCGCGGTTCCCGCCCCGCAGGCGCCGCTGGTCGCCGTCGCACCGTCGGAGGTGAGGCCTGCGACGAGCTCGGCGAGCCGACTCACGTCGCCGCCGCGCGCGAGCTGCGCGCCGGCGGCGTCGCGCAGGATCACCGTCGGCGTGGAGAGCACCTGCTCGTCGATCGCGCGGCGCATCCCCTCCTCGGTATCTGCGTCGATCATCTCGCCGTCGAGTCCGAGCTGCTCCAACCACCGTCGCACCGGCGGACAGTTGGGGCAGGTCTGGCGGAAGAAGTAGGTGAACGACGCGGGTCCGAGGGGGGCTTCGCCGGCGGGTCGATCGGGCGCGGGCTGGCCTTGGGCGGCCCCCCCGGCAGCGGGCCCGGCGTTGGTGCGCGCGGCGCCGGTCGGGGGCCGCGCCCCGGGGAGCGCGTCCGCCGCGTCGAAGGTAACCCGGTGACGGTACTCCTCACGCTTGCCGCGGTTCCAGTTCTTGAGGCTGCGGTAGTACCCGACGATTCGCGTGTAGATCTCCGTCTCTTCTCCGCAGCGCGGGCAGCTCGCGTGCTCGCCTGACAGGTAGCCGTGATCGGGGCAGATCGAGAAGGTCGGCGAGATCGTGAAGTAGGGCAGGCGGTAGGCATGCGCGATGCTCTTCACGAGCGCGGCGCAGCTTCGCCAATCGTCGATCGCCTCGCCGAGAAAGCCGTGGAAGACGGTG
>CAZVEF010000067.1:0-12360 GCA_964625715.1 uncultured Spirochaetaceae bacterium
AGACGACCTCGCTCGAGCCCACGCTCCACTCGAGTTCGTCGTTCTCCGGATCGGGTGCGACGCGAATCGAGAAGGCGTAGTCCGAGAGCACCTCCGAGAGCATGCGGTAGCGCTGCTCGCGGGCACGGATGGCACGGTCGAGCGCGTGCCGGTGGAGCGCGACCTCGACCGCACCCGAGAGCTCCCGGTCGGTGAACGGCTTGACGATGTAGCCGAACGGCTCCTCACGGGTCGCTCGCTGGAGCGTCGCCTCGTCGGCGAACGCGGTGAGAAAGACGATGGGGATGTCGTGTCGACGACGGATCTCACCGGCGGCCTCGATACCGTCCATCCGGCCCTCAAGCTTGATGTCCATGAGCACCAGGTCCGGCCTGGTGGTGTCGACGAGCCGCACGGCGGCCTCTCCGGTGCTGGTCTGACCGGCAACAGCGTAGTCGAGCTGCTCGAGCTTGCGGACAATGCCGGAAGCGATGATCGGTTCGTCTTCGACGAGGAAGATCCGGTGCGGCATAGGCTATTCTGACACTCCCTTCGACGCGGCCCCGTCGCTGTACGGCACCTCGAAGCTGCGGACCAGCTCCGCACGATTCGTGATCCGCAGCTTCCGGTAGATGCTCGTGAGGTGCTTCTTGACCGTGACCTCGGCGATGTCCAGATGGCGGGCGATCTCCCGGTTCGACCAGCGGTTCAGGATCAGCAGCAGCACCTCGTGCTCGCGCTTGGTAATCTGCGTACCCTGCAGGCTATCGCTCACCACCTCCTCGGTCGACGGTTCCTCGTCGTTCGTGCCGCCGGCAAGCCCCATCGAGCTCCGCTGCTCGGCAAGCTCGCGGTAGACCGCCCGCGGTCCCCGCACGTTCTGGACGACGGCGACCGAGATGAGGTATCCGACGGTTCGGTGCTCGCTCGTGATCGCGTCCACGGTTACCTCGCGAGGCTCGTAGTTGCCCGGGGCGAGGCGCCAGGAGACGACGAACGGTTCGTGCGCGCCGGCGGTGACGCGAAGGCACTCCTGCTTGAGCGTGACGAAGTCGACGCCGTCGATGCACGTGTTCAGGGGTCGGTTCACGATCTCGTCGATCGATCTGCCGAGCAGGGTCGCAGCGCGTGAGGAGCACATCCGAACCAGGAAGCGCTGGTCGACGAGCAGGAAGCCGCGGCGATAATCGCCGAACAGACGCGGAACGAGGCGCATCGCCGCCTCTTCGTCCGTACGCGCGAGCGCCAGGAAGCGGTGTCGAAACTCCGGAGTCTCCAGCGCGATGCGCTGGGCGGCGAGGTCGAGCTCGCGGCCGTTGCCCGAGCCGGGCACCGCGTGCGAGGAGAAGATCCAGTCGGTGTGAACCTCGAAGAACTCCGTCGGAATGCTGCGCGGTACCGCCTCGATCGAGACCGATTCGACGACGCACCGCCGCCTGGCGGCGTGATTCTGGTGGAGCGAGTAGATGAAGCTCATCATCTCGCTCGCTGCGGCGCAACGGGCGAAGACCGAGTCGAGGTCGACGTAGATCAGCGTCTCGCTCTCCGCTTCGTCGAGCCGCCACCCGGACGCGGATCGCTCGGTCTGCTCCACGAGCGCGTCGATCGCCGCGACCATCTCCTGCCAGCCACCGCCGTCGCCGGTCATCTCCTCCCCGGTCCGAAGCGAGAGCTGCCGGGCCGGCAGCCCAGCAACGCTCGCGGCGCTCTGAACGACCTCGCGCAGCGAGGGATTGACGACGACGACCAGGCGCCGACCCCCGTCGACGGCATTGACCAGGACACGCTCGAACACCGACAGACGCTCGACGAGCGATCCGTTGAGAAAGAGGATGTGCGAACCGGCGGCGAGGCGCGTTGGTAGGCTCATAGCGAGTATACCTATACCATATTTCTGCTACTTACGGTAGAGAACGTATACATTTCAAAAACGGAAATCCACGATTCGCCGGAATAACTCCAGGCGATAGCGCGCGTCGATCCGAGCGCCGTCGGCAGCTGTTACTCACCGCCACGGCCCTCCAGGTACGCCCTCCACCCGTCGGCCTCGAGCCGTCGGGCCTTCTCGGTCACCCCGGCCTGCGCAGAGTCCCGAAGCGCAGCCACGCGCTCGCGGACGTCGGGGTCCGAGGCGCCGAGGATGCGTGCCGCAAGGAGACCGGCGTTGCGAGCGTTGTTGATCGCGACGGTCGCGACCGGGACGCCGCGCGGCATCTGCACGATCGACAGGAGCGAGTCGAGCCCCTCGAGGTTGCGCCCGCGCACCGGCACGCCGATGACGGGGAGGTCGGTCAGCGCGGCGACCATGCCCGGCAGGTGAGCGGCGCCGCCTGCGCCCGCCACGATAACCCGGATCCCGCGCTCCGCGGCCGATCGCGCGTAGTCGACCATGCGAAGCGGCGTACGGTGCGCGGAGACGATGGTCACCTCGTAGGCGATCTCGAGCTCGTCGAGCGTCTCGCACGCGCTGCTCATGACCGGCAGGTCGGAGTCGCTGCCCATGATGATCGCTACCTCAGCCATGCGGATCTCCTTCGACTCGCGTGTACGCCTCCACACCGTCGGCGGTCGCGAGCGCGCTCTGCAGGTCATCGGCGACGACGGTGACGTGCCCCATCTTGCGGTACGGACGGACCTCCCGCTTCCCGTACCAGTGGAGGTGCACGCCCGGAACGCCGAGGAGCCGGGACAGTTCGGGCAACCGTGGAGAGCCGCCGGCTCCGGCGGCTCCGAGCACGTTGATCATGACCGCGCTCGCGCGCAGGCGCGTCGCGCCCAGCGGCAGGCCTGCAATGGCGCGCAGGTGCTGCTCGAACTGGTTTGTCTCGCACGCCTCGATCGTCAGGTGCCCCGAATTGTGCGGCCGCGGCGCGAGCTCATTGACGAGGATCTCGCCGTCGCGGCGCAGAAAGAGCTCTACGGCCACGACCCCGACCGCGTCGAGCGCGGCGACCGCCGCGGTCGCAACCTCGCGCGCGCGCGATTCGGCGCCGGGGTTGATCCTCGCCGGAGCGATCACGCGCGAGCAGATGTTTGCCTCCGCGTCGAACTCCATCTCCACGACCGGAAAGGTCGTGGTCTCGCCGGTGGAAGAACGGGCGACGATCACCGCGAGCTCGCAGGAGAAATCGACGAGCTCCTCGAAGAACGACGCGCCCGGCAGACGGTCGTCCGCGTCGCTGCGCAGGACCGAAACGCCGCGCCCGTCGTACCCTCCGCGGCGCGCCTTCTGCACCGTCGGGTAGCCGTCGGGAGTCTCGCCGAACGTCGCAACCGGCACGCCGGCACTCTCGAGCGCACGCTTCTGTTCGAGCTTGTCGTTGATCGTGCACAGCAGCCCCGGGCGCGGCAGGATGAGGTCGCCGTCGGATTCGGCCGCCCGAAGCGCCTCGGTATCGATGTGCTCGATCTCGTAGGTAGACACGTCGGCCCACGATGTCAGCGCCCGGATGGCCCCGCCGTCGTCGAGCGCACCACAGACGTGGTGGTCGGCCAGGCCGGCGGCCGGGTCATCGTCGCGCGGGGTCAGCACGCCAAACCGGAATCCCAGAGGAGCCCCGGCGAGGATCATCATGCGCCCCAACTGGCCCCCACCGAGGATTCCTATGCGCGCGAAGTCGGGTCTGGAGAGCGGCATCACCGGCATTGTAGCGAGCCGACGGACGCGTGCCCAGCCGATGGTACTATATTGAGGCTATGACCCTGGTTCGCAACGCTGCCCATCGCGACACCGCAGACATTGCACGAATTCACGTCGACATGTGGCGCGTCGCCTACGCCGAGCTGCTCGAGACCGACCTTCTCCGCCGGCTCTCGTACCGACGCAGCAGGCGCCAGTGGGACCTCATGCTCGAGCGCCATTCCGGCGTGCTCCTCGTCGCCGAGTCGAGCGACGAGGGGATCGTCGGCTTCGCCGCGGGCGGCGCGGAGCGCAGCAGATCGTTTGAGGCCGACGGCGAGCTGACCGCGCTCTACGTGCTCGCGAGCCACCACGGGCGCGGGATCGGGAGGGCGCTCGTGCGCCGGATGGCGTTCCAGCTCGCGGAGAACGGCCGCAGCGGCCTCGTCGTCTGGGTGCTCTCGGACAATCCGGCGCGCGGCTTCTACGAACGGTTGGGCGGGCAACCGGGAGGCGAGCAGCGGCTGAACGTCGGTAACCGGTCGGTCCTCGAAAGCGCCTACGTCTGGACCGATCTCACCGAGCTGGAGGGGTAGCCCTGTCCGGATGCGACCTTCTCGATCAGCGAGTCGAGCACCTCGGCGTCGGCAGAGGCCCATCGACCTCCGAACCGGTACTCGAGCTCGTCCACCTTCCGGCTCCAGACGACCTTCGCGATCACCTCGACCTGCGTCTCCCCCGTTCGCGCACCGGGCGGAATGATCCGGAATCGGATCGTCTGCCCGGGCGCAAGCAGCGTCTCCGCGCGAACCGAGACGCCGGCGCGCGAGATGTCGTGCAGCTTCACCTCGCCGAGTTCCTCGTTGTCGACGAAGCAGCGTGCGCGTAGCTGGGCCACGTGACGCGGCGAGGACCGCTTTTCCGGCACGGCGACACGGACGTGCGCCTTGCCGGTGAGCTTCGCCTGATAGAGCGCGAGGTCGGCGTTGTGAATCAGCTCGCGCTCGCTCGCACCGTGCTGCGGGAAGGTGGCGATCCCCCCGGAGTACGTCACGCGGATGCCGCCGGGAAGGTCGACGGCGGCGAGGCGGCTCGACAACCGTTCGGCGAAGCTGCGTGCGCCTTCGGTATCCGTATGCGGGAGGACGACCACGAACTCCTCGCCGCCGTAGCGCGCCGCAAAATCCTCCTTGCGCAGAAGCGCCTGGATCTCCCGGGCAAGCGACGCGAGCACCTCGTCTCCCACGTCGTGGCCGTAGCCGTCGTTGATCGACTTGAAGTCGTCCAGATCTGCGAAGACGACGCTGAACCTCTGCTCGTAGCGGAGCGCCCGGTTGAGCTCCTTCGCGAGGTAGAGGTCGAGGAAACGTCGGTTGAACAGGCCGGTGAGCTCGTCGACCGCAGCGAGCCGCTGGCTCAACGAGAGCGTGGAAAGGCTCACGACGATCGGATCGGTGATCAGCTCCGGATGATGCGTCGCGTAGTCCATGGCCGCGACACGGATGTCCACCGGACGTCCCAGCCGTTCTGCGAGCAGTAGGTGATGGTCTGTGATTCCGGAAAGGATGGAACGAGCGTCGTCCTCGCCGACGGTGAGGTTGAGGAGACCGGCGACGATCTTCGCGTGGATTTCCGGATCGTCGGAGGCGTGATCGACGATCGCCCGTATCGTGTCGGTCGCAGGCCCGGCGCCGGACGTCAACCGATGGACGATTTCAGAAGGTGATGTGTAGTGCACGGTGACCCCGAGTTCTCAGCCGCCCCGCGCGGCAGGTACTAGATGTGAATGTAGATCTACCGGCGCCCGGTGTCAACGAAAAACCTGAGTTCCGGGCACCGGCGACGAAGCTGGTCATCCACGGACTACGTGCGTATTGTGAACAAGAGGGGGAATGCATGAGCCTTACAGCACTGATCGTTGTTGACGTCCAGAACGACTTCTGTCCCGGGGGGGCGCTCGCGGTGGGCGAGGGAGACCAGGTGGTCCCCGTGATCAACAAGATCGCCCCGCTGTTCGACGTGGTCGTTGCGACTCGCGACTGGCACCCGGCGGGCCACGTCTCCTTCGCGTCCGCTCACGAGGGGCACGAGATCGGCGAGGTAATCGAGGTGGGCGGGATCGAGCAGGTGCTCTGGCCCGACCACTGCGTGCAGGGTACCAAGGGGGCCGACTTTCATCCCGATCTGGATACCGGGCCGGTACACCTTATCCTGCACAAGGGAACTCGTACCGAGCTCGACTCGTATTCCGCCTTTCTCGAGACCGACCGGACGACGTCGACGGGGCTGGAAGCGTACCTCACGGGACTTGACGTCGCCGAAGTGAGCGTCTGCGGCCTGGCCACCGACTACTGCGTCTTCTTCACCGCGATGGACGCGGTGAACGCCGGCTTCAAGACCCGACTGGTCACCGACGCGGCTCGTGGGATCGACCAGCCGGAGGGCAACATAGAGCGAACCACCGGCGAGATGAAGGACGCCGGCGTCACCTTCGTGACCTCGGCTGAGATCCCGGGCTGATCGGGCCCGACCCAGAGGTGTGCGCACGCTCCGCTGCGGCACCCTACCCGTGCGGATCGGGACCGGTCACCCGCTGGTACGGCCAGTCGACGATTCCACCCCAGTCGAGCACACGGGTATACCCCATGCTCCGCAGCGACCGCTCTGCGCGGCCCGAACGAACACCGCTCTGACAGTAGAGAATGATGAGCGCGTCGGTGTCGTCGGTCGGCGGATTCGCCGCGATCTCGTCGTACGGCACGTGAATCGCGCCGGGGATGTGCCCGACCAGGTATTCGGCTTTGGCGCGAACGTCGACGAGAAGGAACACCGCAGGCGGATCTTCGATGAGCTCGCGCAGCCGGTCCGGATCACGGTAGACGTCGAGGCCCTCCGAGCCCGTTTCCTGCGCTCCCTGCGCGATCCCCGGCTCGATCGCAGCGAACAGCATGACTATGATTGTCATCATAACGCGCGCGTATTCCATGCGGCAACTCTACAGCGGGGCGCACGCGGATTCAAGCCAGGCCGCGCACTCCTCCTCGAGGTGGCCGAGCAGCTGCTCGCGCACGCGGCGGTGGTAGTCGTCGACCCACCGTCGTTCCTGCTCGACGAGCAGATCCACGTCGATGAGCGAACGGTCGAGCGGGCAGAGCGTGAGCGTCTCGAAGCGAAGGAATCGGCCGAACCCGGCGGACTCGTCTTCGGTGACGACCACCAGGTTCTCGATCCGGATCCCGTACTGGTCAGGGCGATAGACGCCCGGCTCGTTGCTCACGATCATCCCCGGCTCGAGCGCGACGTCGTTCGGCCGCTGGCTGATCCGCTGCGGCCCCTCGTGCACGTTGAGAAAGAAGCCTACGCCGTGACCCGTTCCGTGGCCGTAGTTCATCCGCTCGCGCCAGAGATGCTCGCGGGCAACCACGTCGATCATGTGACCGGTCGTACCCACGGGGAAGCGCAGCGTCGCAAGGCTGATGTGGCCCTTGAGCACGAGTGTGAAATCGCGCCGCGCCTGCTCGCTCGGCTCGCCGAGCGCGACGGTGCGTGTAATGTCGGTCGTGCCGTCCTCGTACTGGGCGCCGGAGTCGACGAGGTAGACGCCGGCGCGCTGCAGGCGAGCGTCCGTCTCCTCGCTCGCCGAGTAGTGTACGATCGCCCCGTGCCCGCGGTAGCCGGATATGGTGCGGAACGCCTCCGAGACGAACCGCTCCCCCTCCGCGCGGAAATCACGAAGCTTTGCCTCCGCGCTCAGCTCGGTCACCTCACCTTCACCGACCGCCGAGCCGAGCCAGTGGAGAAACCGGACCATCGCGACGCCGTCGCGCACCATCGCGGAGCGGAGGTGATCGAGCTCCACGGCGTTCTTCTTCGCCTTCGCCGGGGTGCTGAGGTTCACGTGCTCCACGATACGCGCGTGCGAGTCGAGCGCGCGCGCAAGCCCTGCGCTCACCTGCTCGGGCGAGAGGAGCACCGCCGTGCCGACCGGAAACGATGCGAGGTCACCGGCCACCTCGCCGTACGGACGCATCGTGACGCCGTCTGATTCGAGCTCGTGACCGAGATCTGGGGCGACTCGCGATTCGTCGACATAGAGCACCGCCAGCTCGCGCCCGACGATCATGTGCGCGACGGCAACCGGGTTGTACGGAACGTCGCTGCTCCGGATGTTGAGCAGCCACGCGATATCATCGAGCGTGGAAATGAGGTGGTAGTCGGCGCCGAGCTCGTCCATCTCGCCGCGCAACGCCGAGAGTTTCTCGCCGCGGCTCCTGCCGGCGTAGCGTACGTCGTGCACGCGAATGGGTCGAGAGGGGAGCTCGGGCCGATCTGACCAGATCCGCCCCACGAGGTCGTCTCCGGGAACGACGCCGATCCCCCGCGGGCCGAGCCGGGACTCGAGGTTGCGCGTGGCGGCGAGCGAGATGCACAGCTCGTCGAAGCCGACGGCGTCGCCTTCGCAGAGCGTGTCGGCGAGCCACTCCGGGTAATCCGGTACGTCCGGCTCTCCGACGCGGAAGAGCTCGATGCCGGTACCGGCGAGCGCCTCTTCGGCTTCGAGGTAGTAGCGGAAGTCGGTCCACAGGCCGGCGGTCTGCGCGGTGACGACGACGGTGCCCGCCGATCCGTCGAAACCGCTTAACCATGACCGGTGCTTCCAGTGCGCCGGAGGGTACTCGCTCTGGTGCGGGTCCGACGAGGTGACGACGTATGCTGCAAGTCCCGCTTCGCGCATCAGCGAGCGGAGGGCCGTGAGGCGTTCGCGTGCTTCCATCGGTCGGGAGTATAGCACCGTTGGCGCGCCGGGAGCCACGCTCCTACGAGAAACGCGCCCGGTAGGCGCGCGGCGGACATCCGTAGTGCTTGCGAAAGACGCGGCTGAAATAGAACTGGTCGTGGTAGCCGACCCGCCGGCCCACCTCGCCCACCGAGGCATCGGTCGCGCGCAGGAGCGTCGCCGCCCATTCGACCTTGGTCTGCTCGTGCAACCGCTGGACCGTCGTTCCCATTCGCCGCGCCTGCCGCGAGAGCGTGGACCGCGAGATGCCGAGCGCCGCCGCGATCGCGCCTACGTCGGTCGGCTCGGCGACGCGCTCGAAGAGGTGCGAACGCAGGCGGTGCTCCGGCGCAACGCCGGCGGAGGCCGCTTCGGTCGCGCACGTCGACCCGCCCGTCGTGCCGTCGGCGAGCTCTTCGAGGATCGCGAGCACGTCGAGCCCCTCCGGCCCGCACCGTCGGGGGAGCTGGTGGCGGCTGATCCGTCCGTGCCGGTGCAACCGCTGCGAGAGCGCGAGCACCCCCGGCCACGGGCGGAAGGGCCCCGGAGACGCCGCGATGATGCGCGCGGCAAGCTCGCGCGCGTAGCCGCCGGCGAAACGACAGTAGTAGTGGATGTACGGGTATTCGAGGTCGCTCATCAGGACGCCGCGCGCGTCCCCTCCGACGAGCCCGACCATCCCCCCGCTCACCTCCCGCTCACGCTGACCGCTCACGCATCGGCCTCTGCCCGCTACGACGAGGGTGAGCATCACGTCGCCGTCCTTCGTCAGCGGCGTCGAGTGATACGGCTGCGACTGGATGAGGCCCATGGTACGCACGAGGCAGGGCGCGTGTTCGGTCATTGACCCGATTCTACAGGTTCCTGCGGCGATTCTCCATCACAGAGCGGGCAGAAGACCCTATTCTTGCGACATGAAACAAGGACCAAAGATCGTCGTCGTGGGCGCCGGGAGCTACTTCTTCGGCCGCCCCGTGATCTGGAACATGGTGAACAGCCCCGTCCTGCGCGGCGGCACGCTCGTGCTCGTCGACACGAAACCGAGCGTGCTCGAGACCATGCGCTCGATCGCCGAACGCGCGGTCGAGGCCACCGGCTCGCCCACGCGGATCGAGGCGACCACGGATCGCGCCGAAGCGCTGAAGCATGCCGATTTCGTCGTACTCACCTTCAGCGACCGCAACGCGCACTTCCGCGGCGTCGACTGCGAGATCAGCCTGAAGCATGGCATCCGCATGTGCTCCGGCGACACGATCGGGCCCGGCGGCGTCTTCCGCGCGCTCCGGGAGATCCCGGTCGCGCTCGACATCGCGCGCGACGTCGAGCGACTCGCGCCCGACGCGTGGGTGATCAACTTCGTGAACCCGGCAACCGTGGTGGGGATCGCGCTCGACCGGTACGCGCCGAACGTCCGCAGCTTCGCGATCTGCGACGGCCCGCACGAGCCGTGGAACAGGCTCAGGCTCCTCAAGCGCCTGGAAATCGTGCCGGCGGAGGCGAAGGCGATGCCGGTCGAGATCGAGCAGAAGCTCGATATGCGCATCGTGGGCGTGAACCACTTCACGTGGATCACGCGCCTCGCCTACGACGGCACCGACTACCTGCCGCGCTGGCGCGAGTTACTCGCCGCGGATGCGCAGGCTGAGCGCGACTCCACCGAAAGCGCCGAGGGCGGAAGCGACAACAATGCCGCGGCCAAGCGCCGCTTCAACGCCGCGTACGCGATCGAGCTCATGGACATCTTCGGTGCCTATCCCGACCGCATCGCGCACACGAAGGAGTACGTGCCGTTCTTCCAGGGGTACGGCGCCGGGCGCGTCGACCCCGAGCCCATCGCCGTCTTCGACGCGGCCGACCGCCAGTCGCAGATGGACGCGTTCTGGAAGGAGAACGAGGCGTACGCGGCCGGCGAGAAGCCGATCGACGAGTTTCTCGCCACCGGCAAGCCCGACCACGCGACCGACATCATCGAGAGCATGTGGGGCGACCTGGGCAAGCGCTTCTTCGTGAACACGCGCAACAACGGCGCCGTCGCGAACGTCGCCGACGACGCGATTCTCGAGCTGCGTTCAGACCTGGACATGGGCGGTGTCAACCCGCGCTACGCCGGCGAGATGCCGCGCGGAATCCTGGGCATGACGCGGCAGGTCCTCGACACCCACGAGCTCACCGCGCAGGCCGGCGCGACCTACGACCGCGACGTCCTCCTGCGGGCGCTGTGCACCGACCCCATCGTGAACAACCTCACCGACGCGCGCGCGGTCATGCACGACCTCCTCGAAGCCGAGCGCGACGTGCTGCGCGAGGAGTGGTACCGGTAGGACGCGCGGGCGGCGCGCCCCGGTTCTACTGCCGCTGCCAGAGCGCGAACTTCTGGGCCGGAAGATCCTCCATGGGCCCGGGACCGTCTCCCCAGATGCTGCTATCGAGAAACGCGACCGCGAGGACGTCCTTGTCGTACGACAGCGCGTAGATCGCCCAGTAGCTCGAATCGTCGGACCAGACGACCAAGTCTTCCCGCAGGCCGGTCTCGTACAGGCCGATCTCGTCGTAGAGCCTGACGCCGGAGAACGACTCAGCCTCCGCGGAAAAGGTCCCGTCGCCATCCTGGCCGGACAGATCTACCCCTTCAGACTGAGGATCCGGATCGCTGATCGTGGCAGAGCTGGAAGAGCTGTCGGTCACGGCGTACTCGCTGTCGACGCGAACGGCTATGCCCTCCCAATCGCCGATCAGGTCGTCCTCGGCGTGGGACACGCTCTCCAGATCAGCCTTCTGCAGGACACTCACGTAGCCATTGGAGGCAGCTGAGCTCTCGTCAACGATGAACGCGGCGTACTCGCCGGCGCCGTCGAAGACGAACACCCCGCGTTGGACTCCGTCGTTCTCGAACGCGACGCTGAAGCGCCCGCCGCCCTCGTCCGTCAGGGTTCCGGTCAGATCGACCGGGAAGCTCGTCTCGAGCGCGGTCCCCCCGGTCATCACGACTTCGTCGCCGGAGACGCTCAGCTCGATCGTGCCCGGCGACTCGCGCTCCTGGGGGCCGATGAGCGTGGTCGTCACCACCCCCGACCACGTCCCGTCGATGTCGATGCCGCCCTGTCCGTCTGGAGTCAGTTCGTCCACCGGCGAGTTTTCGAAGCAGGCGGCGAGCGCCAGCGTCGCGACCGCTACGAGCGCCGTGCGTACGAGCGCGCGGCCAATTCGATTCGTGTTCATCCTGCCCCCTTGCAGCCCGGAGGTTCCGAGCTTGATAAATCTACTCAGGTTTATCCTATCACGGCTACCGGAATCAATCCGGGCCAGGAAGGCAGTTGCGGCAAGTTGTTTGTAAATGGTTGCATAGCAGTGAGTTAGGACGCCGTTTCCAATTGCTACACCCGAAATAGGGTCATAATGGCCACTTGAGTCAAAATGACACGTACTCGGTGGGGAGCAAAGCCGGTGCGTCACGCTGGCGCATCGACAACCGGCGCGGCATTCGACCCGACAGGGCATCGGCATTGTAAATTTCTGTCTTACATAGCTTTATGCCATCGTATCAGAGTTGGCACGCCTTGTGCTTCTTAGTACGTGACGAGCCGATGGGGTCGTTGGCCCCGGGGCGGCTCGGCATCAGATGATTGAGGAGGTTTCGTATGAATATCGTACAACGACGACGAAACAGAATGTGGGATCCCGCCGGTGAGCTGGATCGGATCCGTCGCGAGATCGACGAGATGTTCGCTCCGACCACCAATGGGTTCTTCTCCGACGGGCTCTTCGATCGCGGTTTCTCGCCGGCCATGGACGTCGTGGAGAACGACGACGGCTTTCTCGTGAGTGTCGATCTGCCGGGCGTGGATCGAAAGGACCTCGAGATCTCGGTCGCAGACAACGTGCTGACCGTGAAGGGCGAGAAGAAGGACATGCTCGAAGACAAGGACGGCAAGGTGTTCCGCAAGGAGAGCTGGGAAGGCAGCTTCCACCGGACGCTCTCGCTGCC
>CAZVEF010000068.1:0-12080 GCA_964625715.1 uncultured Spirochaetaceae bacterium
TCCCCTCGCGCGACCACGGCAACCGCGTCAGCCTCGAGCTCGAGCCGTACGAGGTGCTCTGGCTTCGGTTCTGAGCCTTCGCTCGGAACCGAGGCCCGGCGGAAACGCCTTCGGCGTTCTGCATGGCTGAGATACTGAGCGACCTATTCCCCGAAGAAGCTCTTCACGAGGTACCACAGCTTCGTCTCGAGCACCGTGTAGCTGAAGTACTTGAGTGCAAGCTGGTAGTTATGCTCGACCATCTTGCGGATGCGCTCGGGGTCGGCGAGGACCGCCCTCGTTTCGGTGATCGTCTCCCTGCTGATGAAGTCGTCCATCTCGATCACATCGAAGCCGAGCGGTTTGATGTCGTGACTGTAGATCGAGTAGTTGTTGACCATGATCGGCTTCCTGAAGTAGATCGCCTCGAGAAAGGCGTTGCCGAAGCCCTCGATGATCGACGGGTAGGTAACGAGATCGGCGTGGGGGTAGACGTCCTGCAGCGAGTAGACCTTGCGGCCGTCCGGCAGCGTGTCGCGGTAGTCATTGATGATGTCGTCGACGAAGATCGCCTTGATCCCCAATAGGTGCGCGTATTCCTTCACGCGCGTCTGGTACTCGTAGCCCTCGTCGCCGGATGCGTGCGAGATCACGAGCGTCGCGGGGAGCTCCATCCGCGCGACGAGCTCGATCGCGTGCTCGATCCCCTTGCGCTGCACGACCCGGGTGGGCTGCAGGATCAGAAGCTCGTCCTCGTCCACGCCGAGCGCCTCGCGTACGTCGCGGTTGTAGTCGTCGATCCCCGGCGACTGTCTCTCGAACTCCATGACGTTGGGAATGCGCGTGCTCGAGATGCCGGTGCGCAGCGCGAGCTGATTCGCGCCGGAGGTATTGATGACGACGTGATGGATCGAGTTCAGATGCGGCGGGTAACACTGATTGAGATAGTCCCAGACGCAGTTGCGCAGGAAGCGCTTGCGCTCCCAGAAGAAGTCGTGGTGGTGCGCGATCGTGTAGATCCCGGTCTCCGCGATGAACTCCGTGATCGCCATGCCCAGCGATATGTTGAGCGGGATCGTGATCGCGTTCTCGGGGATCAGGAGGTCTATGTCGAACCGGTTGACGAACTCGTAGAGCGAGTCCTTGAGCAGCTCGCGGTAGTGGTGCAGCCTCGCGGTCAGCTCGCGGGGGCGCTCGGCGAACGAGAACGCGGTCTCGTAGAGCTTCCTGATCTCCGGGTGCTGGAAGTGCGCCTCCGGCACGACGTGCGAGACCTCGTCGGGCGCGTCGAGCTCCCCGCCGTAGTAGTAGCAGGTGCAGTCATTCCGGTCGAAAACATCGGCCCACTTCTTCGTTTCGAGCGATACCCCGTCGGTGCCGGACAGGCGGAAGGAAATGAAGCCGATGTTCTTCTCCACGGTGGTCTCCTCACAGGGGTTTGACGAGTCGCGAAATCTGTTTGAACTCGTCGCTTCCGGCAACGCCGACGAGCTCGAAGAGCGCGCTCTCCACGGTCGTGATGATCGCTCCCTCGCCGCGCAATCGCTCCAGCGCGACCTCGTGGTCGTGTCGATGTCGCGAGCCGGTGCAGTCGGCGAGGAGCACCGGGCTCAGGTCGCGCTCGAGCAGGTCCAGCACGGTCTGCAGGACGCAGACGTGCGTTTCGATGCCGGCGACCAGCACGGTCTGCGGGCCCGCCGAAGCGAGCGCGCGGTCGACGCCCTCTACGCCGCAACAGCTGAACGAAAGCTTCTCCACGGGGGAGGCGAGGTGCCCGGCGAGCGACGGCACCGTCGGGCCGAGCCCCTTCGGGTACTGCTCGGTCGCGACGAGCGGTAGCCCGAGCGCGGCCGCGCCCTCGACCGCGGTCCGGATGCGGACCTCGAGCTCCTCGTGGTCGTCGATGACCGGAAGAAGCCGTTCCTGGACGTCGATCACGAGGAGCGCGGTGCGTCCGCGGCGTAGCCGTACCATGAAGCCTCCACGACCATTATACGGGACGATGCGACGCCGGGCCACCGCATTGACACCGATGCGCCCCCGCTGCAAGATTGCGCCGATGACACTCTTCGCACGCCTCGAGGCACGAGCCGGGGCGATCGATTCTCCGCTCTGCGTGGGGCTCGACCCGCGGGTGCAGTCCGCCCGCATCGTCGACGCGAACCGTCGCATCGTCGACGCCACCGCCGACTTCGCACTGTGCTACAAGCCCAATATCGCCTTCTACGAGCAGCACGGCCCGGCGGGCCTGGAGGCGCTCGAGGCGACGCTCGCCGCGATACCCGACGAGATCCCGGTGATCCTCGACGCGAAGCGCGGCGACATAGGCGCGACCGCGCAGGCGTACGCGACCGCGTGCTCGCGGCTGGGCGTGGACGCGGTGACGGTGAGTCCGTACATGGGAAGCGACTCGGTCTCTCCGTTTGGCGACGCCGGGCTCGCGGTCTTCGCGCTCTGCCGGACGAGTAACCCGGGCGGTGGCGAGCTCCAGTCGCTGTCCGCCGGTGGCCGCGAGCTCTACCTCGCGGTCGCGCGCGCCACCGCCGGCTGGCCGGGTGATGTGGGGTTGGTGGTTGCCGGGAACGACCCGGCCGCGCTGCGGAAGGTGCGGGCCGAGCGGCCCGACGCGTGGCTGCTCGCGCCCGGGATCGGCGCGCAGGGCGGCTCGGTGGAAGAGGCGGTCGCGGCGGGGCTGCGCGACGACGGGCTCGGGCTCCTGCCGGTGGTCGCGCGCGGGATCGCGAACGCCGACGAGCCCGGCGAAGCCGCGCGGCGCTACGTAGAGGGGTTCCGAGCCGCGCGCGACACGGCCGCGTCCACCGCGCGCGGGGGCGCCCCGGCGACGACCGCTCCCACGGCCCTCCTCGACGCGATCCTCGACACCGGGTGCTTCCGCGTGGGCGAGTTCACGCTCAAGAGCGGGATCGTCTCGCCGTTCTATATTGACCTGCGCCGGCTGCAGAGCAGCCCGAATGCGCTCGAGGCGGCCGCCGCGGCGTACGAGCGGCTCCTCGACGGGGTCGCGTTCGACCGAATCGCGGGGCTGCCGGTCGCCGCGCTCCCGCTGGCCACGGCGCTCGCGCTGCGGGTTCGATCGCCGCTCGTCTATCCCCGGCTGCCGCCCAAACCGCACGGCACGGGCAATCGGATCGAGGGTGAGTGGCGCGCCGGTGAGCGCGCCGTCCTCGTGGACGATCTCATCACCACGGGCGCGAGTAAGCTGGAGGCGGTGGGAGTGCTGCGCGAGGACGGGATGATCGTCGAGGACCTCGTCGTACTGCTCACCCGCGGGGCGAGCGACGAGGAGTTTCGGAACGCAGGGATACGACTTCGCGCGGCGGCCGACGTGCGCGATCTTGCGCGTCGCGCGGTCGATCGCGGGATCGCCTCCGAGGCGGAGGCGGAGACCGTGCTCGACTTCCTCGGAGAGCGAGCGTGAGCGCGCTCATCGGACTCCTGCGGAACCTCCTGGGTACGGCGATCGCGTTCAACGGTGCCGTTCTCGGCGTTACCTGGGGCGAGCTCATCCTCGCGTTCGCGTTCCCCGTCCTGGGCATCTTCGTGGCGATCCGGATCCTCGTCCACCTCGTGCGAAGATTGGTCGAGAAGAGCCAGATGAAGGAGGAGTCGCGGCAGCGGTTCATGCACTGGTTTCGTCTCGCCTACCGGTTCGCGTTCCTGGTCGCGGTCGCGCTGCTCGCCGCGAACCTTCTCGGCGACCAGATCATCGAGAGCGTGCGTTCCATGCTCGCGTTTCTCGGCGAGCCGTTCTTCACCTCCGGGAATACCGAGATCTCGGTCGTAACGCTCCTGCTGCTGATCCCCATCTTCTACGTCGCCACGTGGGCCGGTAACGGGACGCGCCGTATCCTCGAGCACGGCGTGCTCGATCGCGTGAGCCTTGACCCCTCGCGGCGGTTCTCGGTCGTGAACCTCGCGCGTTACGGGGTTATGGCCCTCGTGGTCGTGATCGGCCTGTCGATCGTGGGGATCAATCTCTCCTCGCTCGCCGTGATCTTCGGTGTGCTCGGTCTCGGTCTCGGATTCGGCCTGCAGGGAGTTGTTGCGAACTTCTTCGCCGGCCTCATGATCGTTCTATCCCGGCCCATTAAGGAAGGAGACCGGGTTCACATCAACGGCCTCGAGGGCGATGTCCGGCGAATCCGGATCCTCTACAGCGTCGTGAACACGATCACGAATGAGACGCTGATCATCCCCAACCGGGAAATCGTCGAGAGGATCGTCCACAACCAGTCCTACGAGGATCCGAGCATCATTCTGTTCACGGACGTGCAGGTCTCCTACCGCTCGGACCTCGACCTCGTCCGGCGCGTCCTGACCGAGGTCGGCGAACGGAGCTCCTACCGGTACGCCGATCGGCAGCCGAACGTGCTCTTTCGCAGCTTCGATTCTTCGGGGATTACCGTCACCCTCGCGCTCCCCATTCGCACGTCGATCGAGCGGCACCGGGCGCGGTCGCAGGTTGTGCTGGACGTGTGGCGTGCGTTCAAGGAAGCGGGGGTGGAGATTCCCTTCCCGCAGATGGATCTTCACGTGAAGCAGCTGCCGCCGACCGGCGACGGGCTTCGCAACGGGCAGGGCGGGTAGACCCCCGTCGGTCGGAAGGCCGGCGGCGATCCCGAGCGCCGGGCGCGGTCAACCGACCGAGAATTCCTTTCCGCTGACGATCTGCTCCAGGCCCTTGCCTTCGTTCATCTCCATGACCTTGCGCAGGGTGAGATTCTCGAAGAACGAGACGATGTGAACGCTCGCCTCCTTCCACACGTCGTGGACGAGGCAGATATCCTCCCGTGAGCATCCATCTTCGCCGGTGCACGGCGTGATCTCGAGACCCTCGCCCACCGCGTCAAAGATATCCTTGACGGTGACATCCGAGGGGTCTTTCTCGAGCACGAACCCGCCACCGGGCCCCCGTACGGAGCTGATGATCCCCGACTTCTTCAGCTTGAAAAAGATCTGTTCGAGGAACTCCGGCGAGATCTCCTCGTCCCCGGCGATCTGCTTGATCGGGACGGGCTTGTCAGTCCCCGCCATCGCGAGATTGGTGATTGCCCGAAGCGCATAGCGCCCCTTGGTGGTTACTCTCATATTCTCCCACTCCGGTTGAATACGGCTACCGGATTATATACCAGAACGAACAGGTATACACCCCGTAGTCGGCATCTTCCGATCATTCTGCCGAGCGGCAGCCGTCTATGTGTTGACGCGCTCTACGTATTCTCCGCTCTCGGTATTCACGAGGATCTTGTCGCCCTGCTTGATGAAGATGGGGACCTTTACCTCGAGCCCGGTCTCGGTCTTGACCGGCTTCGTTGCTCCGGTGACCGTGTCGCCACGGATCGCCTCTGCCGCCTCCGCGACCTCGAGCACCATCTTGAGAGGCACGGTGACGTCGATCGGGTTCGACTCCCACATCACGACGCGGTACGTGTCGCCTTCCTTCAGGTAGTAGATCCGGTCCTCGAGCCGCTCGCGCGGGACCGCGAACTGGTCGTACGTCTCGGCGTCCATGAAGTGGTACGAGGTGTCGTCCGCGTAGAGGTACTGCGCGTCCCGATCGTAGACGTCTGCCTCTTCGACCGAGTCGTTCGTCTTGATCGTTTCCTGCAGTGCCTTCCCGGACTGGAGCCCCTTGAGCTTCACCCGCACGAACGCGGAGCCTTTGCCCGGGTTGACGAACTCGCGCTCGGTCACCAGGTAGGGCTCACCCTTCCAGATCAGACAGTGCCCCTTGGCAATCTGGCCGGCCTTAATCATTGCTTACCTCGACTCTCGGTCGTTTCGGCAATATACCAAATCTACCCGAAGAATATTACCCCCCCAATGTCACGAATCTCGAGAAGCGCCATGATCAGACGGTCCACCCCGAGCGCCACGCCGCTACAGGGAGGGGCTTCGGCGAACTCGAGGAGCGAGCGTGCCGCCGGGTGCGGTACCAGCGCATCCCGCTTGCGCGGAGCTTCGCGGTCGAGGAAGCGTTCGAGCCTCTCGCGGTCGGTCTCCTCGTGGTAGCAGTTGGCGATCTCCATCCCGTCCACGTAGAGCTCCCACCGCTCTGCGGTCGGTCCGGCGCGGCGGGCAAGCGTTGGAACGACCGCCGGGTAGTCGGTCAGGAGCACCGGACGGTCACGCGGCAGCTTCGGCTCGACGTAGGTGAGCAGGATCCGCTGGAACAGATCCTCTTCGGTCTCCCGCGGGCCGATGTGCACCCCCAGCCGCCGCGCCGCCTCGCGCATCGCATCGGTCCGCGCGAAGTCCGGCCGCACACCGGCGTAGCGCTCGAAGCTCTCGGCGACCGTCAGCCGCTCGACGGAGGCGCCGACGCGGGTGAACCCGGCGGCCGGCGGGAGACTCGCGACGAGGTGCGCGAGCAGCCGGGCGGTGAGGTCGGCCTGGTCGCGGTGATCGGTCCCGACCCCGTACCACTCGAGCATCGTGAACTCCGGCCGGTGGATGCGCGAGGTGCTCTCCGCGTTGCGGAACGCCTTGCCGAGCGAGTAGATGTCACGGTAGCCGCGGGCGAGCAGGCGCTTCATCCAGATCTCCGGCGAGGGAACGAGGTAACGCGCGCCGGGGTCCGGCTCGGCCCGGCGGCCCTCCGGGCCCGCCTCCGGCGAAGGGGCGCCGGCGTACGGGTCGACGAGCCTCGTGGCGAACACTTCGATGTGCGCCTCCGGGATGAGTTCCGGCGCGAGCGCTGGGGTCTCGACCTCGAGGTACCCCTCGCCGTCGAGGAAGGAGCGGATCGCGCGCATCGTCGCCGCGCGGAATTGGGCCACGTCCTCGGAGAGCATACCGGTAGGATAACAGCGGTCGAGTCCGTATACTACGCGCAGGCATGACTTCTTCTTCGCAGAGCTTCGACGCGTTTATCGACCGCTCCGGTACGAACGCGGTCAAATGGGACTACCGGACGACGAACACGAAGGGCGAGCCCATCCACCCCATGTGGGTCGCCGACATGGACTTCCCGGCTCCACCGGCCGTCCGGCGGGCGCTCGTCGAGCGGGCCGGACACCCGGTCTACGGCTATACGTTCGCCCCGAAAGCCTACCGCGACGCCTTCCTGTCGTGGCAGCGTGACCGCAACGGCCTCGGGATCGACGCACCGTGGCTCGTCTTCGCGCCGGGGGTGATGCCCGCGGTGCGCGCGGCGATCCTCGCCTTCAGCGAACCCGGCGACGAGGTCGTCGTCCAGCCTCCGGTCTACTTCCCGTTCTTCCACGCGATTCGCGACAACGCGCGTGAGATCGTCGAGAACCCGCTTACCCGGACGAGCCGGGCCGACGGCACGGTGCGCTACGAGATGGACTTCGACCAGCTTCGCGCCGCGATCACGCCCCGGACGAAGGTGCTGCTGCTCTGCTCACCGCACAATCCGGTCGGCCGCGTATGGAGCCGATCCGAGCTCATCTCGCTCGCCGAGATCTGCATCGAGCACGATATCGTCGTCGTCTCCGACGAGATCCACTCGGACATCCGCCGGGCGGACGTGGAGTACGCGCCGTTCATCGACCTGGGACCGGAGGCGGCCGCTCTGACGATCGCGACCTACTCGCCGAGCAAGACGTTCAACGTCGCCGGGCTCGCGAGCTCGCACATCGTTGTCCCCGACGAGACGGTGCGCGGCCGGTTCACCGAGACGCTGAAGCGCCTCGGGCTCACGCTGCCGAACCTCATGAGCATCGAGGCCTCGCGCGCGGCGTTCGCCGAGGGAGGCGCGTGGACCGACGCGCTGCTTCGCTACCTCGACGGGCAGATCTCGTGGTTCGCCGACGAGCTCGCGCGTCGATTCGGCGAGCGATGGAAGATCGGCATGAGCCCCATCGAAGGGACCTACCTCGCCTGGCTCGACCTGAGAGCCTTTCTCGCCTCAACGGGCGCCGGGCACGACGACGTGCAGCACGCGCTCCTCGAGGAGGCGGCGCTCTGGCTGAGCGAGGGCCGCCAGTTCGGGACCGGCGGCGAGGGGTTCTTCCGCATGAACCTCGCCACCCCGCGCGCCAACGTCGAGGAGGGGCTCGACCGGCTCGAGCGCGCGCTCACCTTCGTGGAGGAACGCGCATGACGCTCGTGCTGGGCGCGATGGACGGCGAGGTTGCCGCAATCGTGGAGAACATGACGGTCGAGCGCCGCGAGCGCTGGCGTGGCTTCCCCGTGGTGACCGGCGCGATCGACGGGAGCCCCGTGGTCGTCAGCAGGACGGGGGTGGGCAAGACGCTCTCTGCGATGCTCTGCCAGCGGCTCATCGATCGGTACGAGCCCGAGCGTATCGTCTTCACCGGCGTCGCCGGAGCGCTGCGGAAGGATCTCGACATAGGCGACACGGTCGTGGCGCGGGAAGCGCTCCAGCACGACCTGGACGTCACCGCGCTGGGCTTCCCGGTTGGCCAGGTACCCTATTCCACCTATCGCGTGTTCACCTGCGACCCGGGTCTCGTCGAGAGGGCGATGGCGGTGGAGCCCGAGCAGGGACGCGCTCACCTGGGCCGCATCCTCAGCGGCGACCAGTTCATCGCCGACGCCGCGCGGCGCGAGGCGCTCGCGTGCGAGTTCGAGGGCGACGCGGTCGAGATGGAAGGGGCGAGCGTCGCGCTCGTGGCGACGGTCAACGAGACTCCCTTCCTCCTCATCCGTACGATCAGCGACCACGCCGACCTCTCCGACGACGGGTCGGCGGTCGAGTTCGAGCGTGTCGTGGAGCTCGCGGCCGCGAACTCCTGGCACTATCTTCGTACGATTCTCAAGGACGTGTGAGGCACCAAGTGAGTATCCATGGATTCGATTCTGTCGACGAGCACGACCTGCCCGAGTACCGCGCGCGCGGACGCTGGTTCCGTCATGAGCAGACCGGCGCGGAGGTCTACCACGTAGCCAACGACGATCCGGAGAACCTCTTCGCCTTCGCGTTCAAGACCCTCCCGTCCGATTCCACCGGCGTCGCGCACATCCTCGAGCACACCGTGCTCTGCGGTTCGCGTCACTATCCGGTGAAGGACCCCTTCATCCTGCTCGTCAAAGGAAGCCTCAATACTTTCCTGAACGCGATGACCTACCCGGACAAGACGGTCTACCCGGCCTCCAGCACGGTGGAGCGGGACCTGTTCAACATCATGCAGGTTTACGGCGATGCGGTGTTCTTTCCGCGGCTCGAACAGGCCTTCTTCCGCCAGGAAGGGCATCGGCTGCAGTTCGACGCGAACGGCGAGCTCGAGATCACCGGCATCGTCTACAACGAGATGAAGGGAACGTACGCGAATCACGATTCGATCGCCGGGCGCTGGGCGTACCGGGCGCTCCTGCCCGACACCCCGTACGGCTACGATTCGGGCGGGGACCCGAAGGTAATCCCGGACCTCTCCTACGAGGATTTCCTGGGCTTCCACCGCACCTACTACCATCCCTCGAACGCGCGGATCTTCGTCTACGGGGATATCCCCACCGAGCGGTATCTCGACGTTCTGGATCGCACCTTCCTCTCGCACTTCGAACGGCTGGATGCCGACTTCGACGTCCCGCTCCAGCCCCGCTGGGCTGCGCCTCGCGATCGCGTCGTGACCTGCCCGACCGACGGTGAGGAGGGCCCCACGTCGGTGACCGTGAGCTGGCTGGTCGACCCGGTGACCGACCCGAAGCGGCTGATCGCCCACGAGCTGCTCGCGTACATCGTGCTCGGTACGAGCGCGGGGCCGCTTCGCAAGCGGCTTGTCGAGTCGGGGCTGGGCGATGACCTGTCGGCGCCCAGCGGGCTCGAGACCGACCTGAGGGAGATGGTCTTCGGCGCGGGGCTGCGCGGGACGAGCCCCGAGAAGAAGGCCGATGTCGAGCAACTCGTCCTCGACACGCTCGCCGACGTCGCGCGCGACGGGCTCGACGCGGACGTCGTCGAGGCGGCCTTCCGCACAGTCGAGTTTCGCAACCGTGAGATCCGGGGAGGAGCGCCGAACGGGTTGCGCCTGATGGGCAAGGCGCTGCGGGGGTGGCTGCACGGTGTCTCGCCGGACGTCACGGTGCGCTTCACGCGTCCGTTCGAAGCGCTGCGCGAGGAGGCGGCGCCGGGCTCGCGGTTCTTCGAGCGGCTCGTCGAGTCGTCGCTCCTCGAGAACCCGCATCGCGTCACCGTTACCGTCCGCCCGGATCCGCAGCAGAACGAGCGCGAACGCGCCGAGCTCGCAGCGCGCCTGTCCACGGTGGATGCCGGGCTCACCGACGACGATCGTGAGCGCCTGCGCGCCGAGCAGGCAGCGCTCGAGGAGCTTCAGCAGACCCCCGACGACCCGGACGCGGTCGCGAGAATCCCGTTCCTGAAGACCGGCGATCTTCCGCGCGAGCTCGAGGTGATCCCCACCGCCGAGTCCGCGCTCTCCGGCGGGGTGCCGCTCTACACGCACGACGTGTTCGCAAACGGGGTGGTCTACCTCGACCTCGCCTTCGATCTGTCGGGACTCGACCCGGAACTGCTGCCGTGGGTGCCGCTGTACATCGATTCGGTGGGCGAGCTCGGCCTGCCCGGCCGCAGCTACGACGAGGTGGCGACGGAGATCGCGCTGCGCACCGGCGGGATGAGCGCCTTCTGCGAGGCGGCGATACCGCTGCACGAGGTGCGCCGCGCCGACCGCAGAGTCTACGTGCGGATGAAGGCGCTCGAGTCGACCTTCGGCGAGGCGGTCGACCTTCTTCGCTCGATCCTGCTCGAGTCGCAGTTTGCCAACACCGATCGGGTCGACGACCTGATCAAGGAAGGCCGCAGCGGCATGAGCGGCTCCGTCCTGCCGTCCGGACACCGCTTCGCCGCGCTGCGCGCCGGCCGCGCGTTGTCGGAGGCCGGTCGCCACGAAGAGCGGTGGCGAGGGGCGACGCAGCTCCTGTTCATGCACGGCCTGTCCGAAGCGCGGGTGTCAGAGGCGTCGGCGGCGCTCGAGCGCGTCAACGACGCGCTGATCCGCCGCGGCAACCTGACGGTCAACCTCACCGGCACCGAGGCCGCGCAGAGCCGCGTTCGCCCGCATCTCGAGCGGCTCGTCGCGGGCCTGCCCGAAGGCGGGTGGGCGAGCGAGGCAGACCCGATTCCGGAGGAGCAGATGCCGACCGCGGAGGCGCTGATCGTTCCGGCGGACGTCTCCTACGTCGCGGCCGCCGTGCCCGGCGGTCGCATCGGCAGCGACGAGTACGTGCACGAGCAGGTGCTCGCCCACCTGTTGCGCACCGGCTACCTCTGGGAAGCGATTCGGATGCGCGGCGGCGCGTACGGCGCGAGCGCGACCGCGCGCGGCATGGACGCGGTGTTCGGGTTCTGGTCGTACCGCGACCCGCAGATCACGGCGACCATCGATGCGTTCGGCGCCTCGCTCGAGCACTTCGCCTGCGCGCCGGTGAGCGACGACGAGCTCGACCTCGCGATCATCGGCGTGACCGGGCAGCACGTCCGGCCGCTCTCGCCCGGCGAGAAGTCGATCGTGGGCCTGCGGCGCACGCTCTACGGGGTGACCGACGAGCTGCGTCAGCGCAACCACGAGGTTCTCTTGAAGACGAGTGCCCGCGACGTGCAGAATGCTGCTGACCGACTCGGCGAATCGATGGCACAATCGTACGTGGCGGTCGTATCCGGCGCGGACGCGGTGGCGCGTGCAGCCGAGCGCGTGCCCGGGTTGGCCGAGAACCAGATTCGTCTGCCGGTATAGGGGGGATCATGAGAAGGCGTGCTGTGGCGGTTATCCTCGTGGTGATGGCGGTCGCCGGCGGCGGCCTCGCGGCGCAGACCGCCCCGTCGGCGCAGGAGGACGATCCTGCGCTCTACGCGGTGGGGGCGCTCGGCGCGTCGAACCTCTACACGACGTACTTTCTCCTCGGGACGCTCGCCGACGGGTACGCCACCGCGGCGTACACCGCGTCGTTCGCCGACGAGCTCGCGCGGGACGTGGTCGGGCTCAACGAGTCGTCGATCGAAGTGCTCGAAGACCTCCACGGCGACGAGGGCATGCTCGTCGAGGACCGCGCGCTCGTCACGGAGATGATCGAGGCGCATTCGCTGCTCATCAACCAGGCGTGGGGGCTGATTGCGTACATAGACGATTCGTCCG
>CAZVEF010000069.1:0-12055 GCA_964625715.1 uncultured Spirochaetaceae bacterium
TCATCTCCTCGACCTTCGCCTTCAGCTGGCGAACCTGGTCGCGGACCGCGGCGGCGCGCTCGTAGTTCTGGCTGTTGACCAGGCTGAGCTTCTCCGCGTTGAGCTTCTCGATCTCCCGCTCGAGCTCGGCGAGCTCGGTGGGGCGCACCGAGTTGTGGATGCGCTTTCGGCTGCCGGCCTCGTCGATCAGGTCGATCGCCTTGTCCGGAAGGAAGCGGTCGGTGATATAGCGCCTGGAGAGCAGCGCCGATACTTCGAGCGCGCCCGGCGTGTAGCTCACGTTGTGGTGGTCCTCGTAGCGCTCCTTGATCCCCTTGAGGATTTCGAGCGTCTCCTCCACCGTCGGTTCGTCGACGTAGATCGTCTGGAAGCGCCGCTCGAGCGCCGCGTCCTTCTCCACGTACTTCTTGTACTCGTTGAGCGTCGTCGCGCCGATACACTGGATCTCACCGCGCGAAAGCGCCGGCTTGAGCATGTTGCTCGCGTCGATCGCGCCTTCTGCACCGCCCGCGCCGATGATCGTGTGAAGCTCGTCGATGAACAGCACGACGTTGCCGGCAGAGATGATTTCCTTCATCACTCGCTTCAGCCGTTCCTCGAACTCGCCGCGGTACTTCGTACCGGCGATGAGCGAAGCGAGGTCGAGTGTCATCACGCGCTTGCCGACGAGGACCTCCGGCGCCGTGCCTTCGACGATGCGCTGCGCGAGCCCCTCCACGATCGCGGTCTTACCCACGCCGGGCTCGCCGATGAGCACCGGGTTGTTCTTCGTGCGGCGAGCGAGAATCTGGATCACGCGCTGGATCTCACGGCCGCGGCCGACGACCGGATCGAGCTTGCCGTCCCGGGCGTACTGCGTGAGGTCGCGACTGAACTCGTCGAGCGTGGGCGTATTCTTCTTCGTCGAGGTGGACGACGACTGCGAGGACTTGCGCTTCGACTGCGGGCTCCGCGTCGCCGGCGCCGTGCTTCCCGACGAGGTCGGCTGCACCGAACCGCTGAGATCCGAGATGATGTCCCGCAGCGACTCGACGTTCGAGCCGTTCTCCTCGAGGAAGCGCGCGGTCACACTGTCGGACTCACGAGCGCAGGCGAGCAGCAAATGCTCGGTCCCAATGTACTCGTGCCCGAGGCTGCGAGCCTCCTCAGCGCTGTCCTCGAGAACCTTCTTGCCGCGCGACGAGGGCGGCACGTCGCCGAGAATAAACCCGCCTCGCTTGCGGGGAATCTCCTTCTCTATCCCAACCTGCATCCTGGCGGGGTCAATGCCTGCCTTTTCGAGCGCCTTGTAGCCGAGACCACCGCCTTCCTTCAGCAGGGCGAGCATGATGTGCTCCGGCAAGAGCTGATCCGAATGGAATCGCTTCGCCTCGTCCTGCGCGAGTATCGTCAGGACCTTCTGGGCACGTTGCGTCAAACCCTTGAACATCTATCAATCCTCCCAGCCTTATCAGGCCTGGCTCGCGATCAGCATGTCCCGGAACACGCGAGCGCGGACCAAATCTGCGTCGTCTCTCTCACCTTCCGGTGCACGGTGCCGTTCCATGTGACGGTCCTGGTTGATCAGAAGAAGCGTGGTTACAGTCTCAACCGCCACATCCGATACCAGACCCGCCACAACTCCGAACCGCAGATGACTCACGAGTGAGCGGGCCTCCACGGCAGACAGAGACCGTGCGAAGCGCAGGACGCCGAGGGCCCGGTTGGCCGAGTCGGCAATCTCCTCGCCTCGTGCTTCGCGCAGTTCCTCCCGCGCGGCACGTTCATAATGTACCAACTTGGTGGTATAATCTTCAAGTTTGGAGGTAATCGCATCTTCGTCGGAGCCGAGCGTTCGACGGTTGCGAAGCAGGCAGAGCGCCGAACCGGCGGTCTCGACCCCGGCTTCGCTCGCTGCGCCGGCGAGCGACTCGTCGGCAAAGTACGGCACCAGCTCGTACCCGGAGTTTTCCATGCTCGCACCCATCGTCTCCAGACGCCCGAGCGCCGCCAGCGCGGGAACGTGTACGAGGGTCGAAACCCGCAGGCCGGTACCGAGGTTCGTGATCTGTGAAGCGAGATACCCCCAGTCCATGGAAACCGCGTAGTTCAGGCTCCGCTCGAGCTGTTGGTCGACCCCTCGAACGAGGGCGAGTGCGTCGTTGAGGACGAATCCGGGCAGGACCGACACGATGCGCAGATGGTCGACCCCGCCTATCACGAGCGCAAGACGCTCGTCGGACGTCAGGAAGAGCTTCTGCGGCGGCTCGCCGTCGCAGGTGCCCCGTTCGGCGAGCAGCTGGCGCGCGGCGTCCGACAGCGCGTGCACGTCGAGCTCGATCGATTCTGCTCCGAAGGGGTGCGGCGCGAGCTCGGAACGCACCGAAGACACGACGAGCGCGGTCGCCTTCGATGGGTACCCCTCGGCCACGCGGTCCTCACCCGGCGCCGGATACGGCTCATCTGCGAGATTGCGCGCGAGGCGCGCGCGCGAGGCGATAACGACGTCACGCTCGGCGCCGGTCGCGCTCAACCAGGCGGGCACGAGCGGAAGACTGGAGAGCTCAAAGGTCCTCATGGTCGGGCTCCTCGAGCGCCTTCATCCGATCCCGGATCGCGGCGGCCTCCTCGTAGTTCTCTTCACTGACCGCGTGTTCGAGCCGTTCGCGAAGCGTCTCGCGATCGACGAGCAAGCGCTTGAACGACCCGAGCCGCGACGGATAGCGGCCAACGTGCGTATCGGTGAGGCCCTGCTGCTCGAGCAGGAGCTGGACTCGGCCGTGGAACGCCCGGTAGCACTCGGCGCAGCCGACGCGTCCCGTTTGGCGGATCCTGCGGAAATGCGTGCCGCACGAGGGGCAGCTGCGCGTCGCATCGTCACCGGTCAACGCGCCGAGCAGCTCGCCCACCGTCGGCGCGAACACCGGCGCCTCCTCTTCCACCCCGAGCGTGCCGGCGCATCGGTCGCAGAGCCACAGCTCGGAGTACTCGGTGCCCCGCGTCTGATAGACCCTGATCCGGCCGACACCGTCGCCGCACGCGTCACACTTGCGTTCGTTCATCCTCTTCCTATAGTAGCAAAATCTCGGACTCCGTTCCGCCCATCTTTCGAGATCGCTCAAAAAAAAGAACGAGCAGCCGATCGGACGGCGACGGCTCAGCGGCGGACGAGCTTGCGGCAGGCGCGCAGCGAATGGCCGACGAGCTCGGCGCGGATCGCGTGGTTCCGATCGGGCCACTGACGAGGGTCCCAGTCGGCCCCGGAGACATCGTCGCCGCCGTAGAGGACGAGCGCGAGACGCACACCGCGAAATCGCATGACCGCGAAGAGCGCAGCGGCCTCCATCTCGACGGTGATACAGCCCTGTGTCCGGCGCTTCGCGACCCTGGCGGGTGTCTCGCGGAAGAAACCGTCGGTCGTCCACGAGCGGCCCTGGATGTGCGCGATCCCCGCTCGGTCGAGCTCGTCGATGAGCACCTGCGTCGCCGTCTCGTCCGGTTCAACCGCGAGCCCGGGCGGAAGGTAGTGATAGCTCGTCCCCTCGTCGCGCAGCGCGCTCGTACAGACGACCACCTTCCCGAACTGGATCTCGCGGTCGAGGACGCCGGCGCTCCCGCAGACGATGAAATTGCGGTAGCCGTGTGCGATAAGCTCCTCGAGGTGACCCGCGGCGAGCGGCGCGCCTACGCCGCAGGCGAACAGCCCGACGGGCACACCGTCGACGTCGGTCTGAAACACGGGGTGCTCGCCCATCTCCGAACGCAGCGTCGCCACCCGCGGCAGCGACCGCGCGGCGACCATCTGTTCGACCGTGCCGCCGAAGAACGAGATCACGCAGCCGTCGGCGTCGGGCACGCGGTCGGTGATGACGTCCGGGTTGATGACCGCCTTCGGCTCCGGGTCGAACTCGAGGATGGGAATCGCGTCGTCGGAATCGCTGCGTTGCGCGGCAGAGGCCACTACGCCTCCGGGCCGAGACGGTCGGTGCCCATGCGCTCGACGAGGACGTCGGGCAGAACGACCGAGCCGTCGGCCTGCTGGCCCTGTTCGACGATCGCGGGCAGGATCCGGCTCGTGGCGAGACCCGACGCGTTCAGCGAGTGGACGAACTCGGTCTGCTTCCGGCCTTCGCGGCGGAACCGGATGCTCCCGCGGCGAGCCTGATAGTCGTGCGCGTTCGAGACCGAGCTCACCTCCTTGTACTCGCCCATACTGGGGATCCAGACTTCAATGTCGTACGTCTTCGCCATGGAGTCCGACGCGTCGCGCGCACCGAGCTTCGTCACCTGGTAGTGCAGCCCCAGCGACTTCACGAGCGCCTCCGCCTTCGCCAGCAGTTCCTCGTGGGCCTTATCAGAACCCTCGGGCGTAGTGAACTGAAAGATCTCCACCTTGTTGAACTGGTGACCGCGGATCATACCGCGCTCCTGCGCGCGGTAGCTGCCGGCCTCCTTGCGGTAGCACGGCGTGTAGGCAAAGTACTTCTTCGGGAGCTCCGCCTCTGCGAGGATCTCGTCGCGGTGATAGTTGATCAGCGCGGTCTCCGCGGTCGGCAGGACGAAGTGGCTGAACCCGGGCTTCCGTTTCGCGTCGTCGTCGTCGTCGCCATCCACAGGCTCGCCGGCGAGCTGGAAAACGTCGTCCTCGAACTTGGGGAACTGGCCGGCGGTGAAGCCGCACTGCCAGGTCAACAGGTGCGGCGGCAGGACGAACTCGTACCCGTCGGCCAGGTGGGCCTCGACGAAGTAGTTGAGCAGCGTCCACTCGAGCCGTGCTCCCGCGCCGCGGTAGAGCCAGAAGCCGTTGCCGCCCATCTTGACGCCGCGGTCGTAGTCGACGAGCTCGAGCGAGGTCACAAGGTCGACGTGGTCGGCGGGCTCGAAATCGAACCGCGGCTTGGAGCCGACGGTCCGCAGGATCTCGTTCGCCTCCTTGCCCCCCGCGGGAACGTCGTCGGCCGGGATGTTCGGCAGCCGAACGAGCTCGTCGCGAATCGCCGCATCGAGCTCGCGCAGCTCGGCGTCCATCGCCTTGATCCGGGCGGAGACCTCCTTCATCTCGGCAAGCAACTCGTCGACCGGGCCTCCCCCCTTCTTCAGCTTCGGTATTTCGGACGAGACCTGGTTCCGCCGCGCCTTCAACCGGTCGGCCTCGCCGACGAGCTCGCGGCGCCGGGCGTCGCGCTCGAGGAGGCCGGACAGGTCGACGTCGTCCATGCGCTTTCGCAGCGCCGCTTCGACCGCATCGCGGTTGTTCCGTATCAAGACCAGATCTATCATGGGTGCTCCCGGATGGCGGAGAGAGTATCGAAACGACCGGAAAACGTCTACCTGCGTCCTCAGTGCCTCCGTAGCACCTCGAGCGGGCGGATCGCCCCGGCGCGGCGCGCCGGGAACCACGCGGCCGCCGTGGCAAGGAGAATCGTCAGGCACGCGACGAGCGCGACGTCGGCAAAGCGGATCATAATGGGAATCTCCTGGAGATAGTACTCGCCGGAGAGAAGCTCGATCGGCGCCAGTCCACCGTCGGTGACCAGCGAGGCGGCGAGGTCTGCGACCCACAGGCCCGCGTTGATGACCCACTCGATCGCCACGAGGAGCTCGTTGATGTTCACCGCGAGCAACAGACCGATAGAGATACCCGCCGCCGTCCCGAGCACGCCGAGCGCGAAACCGGCGGCGATGAACGCCGAGGTGATCCCCCCCGGCGAGCCCCCGTAGCTCTTGATCACGGCGATCTCCTCCTGCTTCTCGAGCACGAGCATAACGAGCGTGCTCGAAATGTTGACCGCGGCGACGATCACGATGAGCACCATAATGAAGACGAGCAGGTCCTTCGTTGTCTTGAAGCTCATGTACTTCGCACGCTCGCTCTCGAACCAGGTCGCGACGCGGTAATCGGTGCCCAGCTCGCCCTGCACCCGCGAAACGATCTCCCGCGCGCGTTCGGCCTCGTCGGCGCCGGGTGGCCGGAAGAGCGGGTTCGGCAGCGCGAGGGGCTCTCGGATCTTCACACCGATGACCATCCGCGACGTCTCGCCGGGCAGCATGCGCGCGCCCTCCTCGTACGGGACAAACACCCAGAGCCGATCCAGATCCGCGTACCCGGACGTAACGATCCCACGGACCTCGAAAGTGCGGGTACGTGGCAACACGCGCCCTCCCGACAACGAGCGCGCGGTGAGCACGCGGACCTCGTCCCCCACCGCCGCTCCGAGCTCGCGGGCGACGTACTCGCCGAGCAGGATACCGCGCGAGTCGAGCCGCCACTCGCCGGCGACGAACTCGAGATACTCGCGCAGACCGTGATCGTGCTTCCAGAGCTGCGGATCGACCGCGCGCACCGTTACCGCGGTTCGCCGCTCACCGACCGCCGCGAGCGCGAGCCCCTGCCGCTCCGGGGCGGCGAGCGTGACGCCGGGCAGCCGCGCAAGCGACGCGGCCGACGCCGAGAGCGCATCGGCTTCCGGATCGTCGCGGGCGACCGCCTGAAGGTGGTAGGAACCGGCTTCGATGAACCGGTCGGTGATACCGGCGATCATGCCGTCGGCGACCTGGAGCACGACGACGAGCGGAACGAGGCTCAGGCCGACGCCGACAATGCCGCCGCGGATGCGACGGGAGAGACGGCCGGTACGATCGGCACCGAAGAGAAACCGGCGCGCGAGCAGCAGGCTCGAGGTGGTCGTCATGGCTCGCCCAACTCTCCCAGACTGAGATGGAGCCGGCGTTCGCCCAGCGATGCGAGTCGCTCGTCGTGCGTAACGATCACGAGCGTCGTCCCGCGCGCGCGTACGAGGGCGAGCAGGATCTCCTCCACCCGCGCGCTGTTCGTCGCGTCGAGGTTCCCGGTCGGCTCGTCCGCGAGAAGCAGCGGGGGTTGGTTTACGAGCGCGCGAGCGAGCGCGGCGCGCTGTCGCTCCCCGCCGGAGAGCTGCGTGGGATAGTGATCGAGCCGCTCGCTCAAGCCGACCTCGTCGAGCAGCGCTCGCGCGCGCTCGGTCGCCTCCACGCGGGGCACGCCGAGCATGAACGCCGGCAGCATCACGTTCTCGAGCGCGGTGAAGTCCTTGAGCAGGTAGTGGAACTGAAATACGAAGCCAAGGCTTCGCGCACGGTAGTCGGTCAGATCGGCCTCGCCGAGCTCGTCGACCGCGTAGTCGCAGGCGACGATCGAGCCGCTCGTAGGTCGATCGAGCCCTCCGATCAGGTTCAGCAGCGTGCTCTTGCCGCTGCCCGACGCCCCGCTGATCGCGACGATTTCGCCGGGGGTGAGATCCAGATCGATATCCTTGAGGACCGTGAGGCTCGACTCACCGCTCTGGAAGACTTTGCTCACACCGCGTAGCGTCACGATCGGCTTCATTCGTACCTCAACACATCAGCTGGAGCGATCGCGCTGACACGGCGCGACGCGGCGAAAGCGGCGACCGTCGCCGAGGCGACGGCGAAGAGCACCACCCCGACGACCTCGGCGGGCACCACCACCGCCGGCACCTCCTCGAGGTAGAAGTAGGCGGGGTTGAAGATGGAGAAGGCCGCGCCGCCGTCTGAGCCACCGCCGACGAGGAGCGAGACGATCCACTGCGCGGTCGCCGCGGCCGCGTTCACCACGAGCTCGGCGGCGCGGAAGATCGCGTTGATGTTCAGCGATACCGCGAGACCGAGCACGAGGCCGATCACTCCGCCGGCGAGCCCGATCATGAGCCCTTCGAGCACGAAGACGAGCTGCAGCGGGAGCGGGGGCGCTCCGATCGCCTTGAGCACGCCGATCTCCTCGGTCCGCTCGACGACGCTGCGCCGCAGAGACTGGTAGATGTTCACCCCCACGACCACGAAGATCAGCCCGACAAGCAGCATCATCATCGTCTTCTCGAGCCGCAGCGCGCCGAAGATCGCGCGGTTGTAGTCGCGCCAGGATTCGACCTCGAGCTCCGGAGCGACAGAGAGAATCCGCCGCGAGACGAGCCGGTCGCGAAACCGCTCGTCGAGCTTGACGCCGATCCGCTCGGCCCGGTCGAGCCGGAGCGCGGCGACGGCCTGCTCGTCGGGAGAGACAACGCCGGCGACGTCGTCTCCGGTCGAGGCGTCGGGCAGACCGGTGAACGCCCATCCCGCGTCGTATTCGAGAAAGCCGGTGCGGAACACGCCCACGAGCTCGAAACCGGCGCTCTCCGGGTCGACGGCCGACAACGAACCGCCGAACCCGACGATCCTGATCGCGTCTCCTGCGCGGACCCCGAGCCGGCGGGCGAGCTCCTGGCCCATCACGAGCTGGTTCCCGCCGAGCTCCCACCGGCCGGAGACGACCTCCACGTTCTCGGCGAGGCGGGCGTCGGTATCGAGGACGTTGGGCGGCACGGCGCGGACCTGCACCGCGAGTGGATCGGGAAAGTATCCGTAGGCGAGCCCCCACGTCTCGGCGTACGGAACCGTCGCGCGCACGCCGCGGACGTCGGCGATGTCGCGGGCGACGAGGCGAACGTCGCGCTCGCCGCCGCTGCCGGGTGTGACCTGCAGGTGGAAGCTGCCGACCTCGAGGATGTCCTCGACCGTGCCCAACTGGAACCCGTTCATCACGGCGAGCACGGAGATGAGCGTCATGACTCCGGCCGCTATACCGAGGACGGACAAGACGCCGGCGGTATGCCCCTTCTCACGACGCTTCGTGCGAAAGTGGCGCGCGGCCACGAAGAGGATCCAGCGGCGACTCACGGGCCGGCCTCCGGGTCCGGGCCGTCGCGCGTCCCGGCCTCACCGGGAGCTGCCCCGGGGTCGGCGTCCGCGTCGCGGTCCTCACCGCCGCCGGCCGGCGCGGCGAAGGTTCGCGTGCGGATCACCTCGCCGTCGCGGACGACCTCCTCGCGCGCGCGATCGCGACCGTCGTAGTACACCCGCAGCGCGGGCTCGCCGTCGCGGTGGAGGGTTTCCATCCGCGTGAAGCCTTCGAGCCGATAATCGGTCACCTTGACGAGCTCGCCGTCTTCGAAGAAGCGCTCCTCGATGAGCTCGTCGCCGTCGTAGGCGTAACGCCATACCTTGCCGACACCGCCGCTCTGCTCGCGCTCCTCCACGAGCAGGCCGTCCTCGAAGACGCGCGTACGATCGCTCGCTATCTCACCGCCGGCGGTCACCGACGATCCGAGGAGCCGGCCGGACTCGTCGTAGCGGCTCACCGTCTCGGTCGCGTCGGCGACGACGACCACCCGGCGAAGTGGGTCGTCGGCGTCCTCGCCCCAGTACTCGCGTTCCTCGCGCTCGACGAGCTCGTCGTCCTCCCAGCGCGCACGCGCTACGATCCGCCCGGCCGCATCGTAGCGCGTGCGCTCGGCGGCGGCTCCGGCGAGGAGCCACTCCTCGTCGAGCCGTCCGTCTCGGTAGCGATACTCGACGGTCGACCCCCGCTCGGCGACGCGGCGAACGACGCGCAGCGTCCCGTCCGCCCAGTACCGGAAGTACTCGGCGGCCTCGAGCTCCTCGTGCCGGTACCGGCGTCGCACGAGCAATCGCCCGTCGACGTACTCGAGCTCGGTTCGTCCGATGGCCTCGGAGTCCCGGTAGAGCGTTCGGGTCTCCAGCGACGGCGAACGCTCAACGTGCATGACGTACTCGTGCTCGTCGACGGCCTCCTCGTCCACCGGGTCGCGAACGATACCGAACTCATTCGAGAGGTACCACTGCGCGGTCGCCGGGGGCGCGCCGCCGGCGGCGAGCGAGACGGCGAACATCGCGCTGACGACGAGGCGGCGTGCGATCATGCGAGGTCGAGCAGCTCCCTGACGTAGTCGCGGCTGCGGAACGGGCGCAGATCGGAGTACTTCTCCCCGGTGCCCACGAAGGCGGTCGGAATCCCGAGCTGCCGGGAGATCGGAACGAGAATGCCTCCCTTCGCGGTCGAATCGTACTTTGCGAGCACGATCCCGTCGATAGGAACGGCTTCGCTGAACACCTGCGCCTGCGCGAATCCGTTCTGTCCGGTGGTCGCGTCGATCACGAGCAGACGCCGGTAGGCTGCCTCAGGCGCGCGCGAGCTCACGATCCGGTCGATCCTGGAGAGCTCCCCGACGAGGTTTTTCTTCGTGTGCATCCGCCCCGCCGTATCTGCGAGCACGAGGCGCTCGCCGCGGTGTCGCGCGCTCTCGATCGCGTCGTAGATCACCGCGCCGGAGTCGGCGCCGGGGCCCTGCTTCACGATCCGGTCGCCCAGTCGCTCCGCGTGGATCGACAGCTGCTCGACCGCCGCCGCGCGGAAGGTATCGCCGGCGGCGAGGCAGATCCGATCGACCTGCCCGGTCGCGCGAAAGTAGGCAGCGAGTTTCGCGATCGTCGTCGTCTTGCCCACGCCGTTCACGCCCAGGACGAGCACGACGTTGAGCGTGTTCGGGTCGAGCGTGAACTCCGTCTCGCGCATGTTCGACTCGAGCTCTGCGGCGAGCAGCTCGAGCAGATCGTCGCGCGAAGCCGCCTTCTCGCGGCGGCTCGCCTCGTGGAGACGTTCGACGATCTCCATCGTCGTCTTCGCGCCCAGATCCGCCTCGATCAACGTGTCTTCGAGATCCTCAAACGACTCCTCGGACCCGAAACCGCGGCCGAACAGCGCGCGCAATCGGGCTCCCAGGCCCTTCTTCTTCATGGCATTCCCCGTTCGAATACGTAAGCTACTGATTGTGCGGACCTTCTCCTACCTCGACGTAGTCGAAAATGGAGATGAGCAGGTTCACGAACAGCCCGCCGTTCACGAGAAGCCCGCCGATGGACGACCAGTAGAGAATGTTGCCGCGTCGCGCAAGACGCGTGGACTCTTCGTCGCTGAGCACCTCGCTCTCCGGCGGAGGAAAGGCGGCGCGCAGGCTCTGGTACCCGCCCCGCAGCAGCAACGTCACGGGCACCGAGACCACGAACCACGTCAGCGCCTGGTAGAGGCCGTCACGCTTGCTGACCAGCTCCTCCGACCAGTCGACCGAATCCGGCAGGAGCGCCCGGTTCACAACCGGAGGGCTCGCCGTGTCGACGACGAAGCGCGACTCGAGGTGGCCCTCGCGTCGTAGCCGCACCACGGTCGGGTCGCGAGGGAACCGATGGTCGAGCGGCGTACGGCCCAGCCAGACTGAATCGGCGTAGACGTCTGCACCGGGCGGCGAGCTCTGGATCCGCACCGCCCGCTCGTTTCCGGCTTCCAGCTCCACGGACTCTACGACCCGCTCGTCGGCCGCGAGGCGGACGAGCCGCTCGACGGGGACGTAGCCGTCGGCGGTCACGCGGACCTCGTACGCACCGGGTCGCAGAAACGGCGCGGTCACGCTGCCGTACCCGAACAGCCGTCCGTCGACGAACACCGCCGCCTCGTCGACCGACGCGACGACCTCCAGCGAGGCATACGATCGCCCCAGAAGCGCAGCGGCAGCTTCACGCGCCACCGCGGGCGCGTCCCGCCCCACCTCCTCCGGTCGGGCAACCGTGCCGCCTACCGGCTTGTTCGTCTCGAGAAAGCGATGGAAGGCGACAACGTCGATCGCGAGGTACTCCTCGATCTCCTCGACCTCGCCCCAGAGCACGAGGTCGAGGTCCTCTTCCTCGGCGAGTTCCGCGACCGACTCCGCGTCGACCGCAGGAAGCAGCCGACCCTCGGCGTGCCCCTCCCAGAAGGCCAGCGGTCGTGTCGACGCCGCCGGGAGCGCCGTGGCGCCGGTGTCGCGGATCGTCTCGAGAAGCGTGCGTGCGGCCGTCACGTTCTCGTCCGCCGTCTCGCGTTGCTGCGCCCGCTGCTCCTCGTCCGCCTCGGTCGAGAAGAGGAGACCGTCGCGAGCTTCTACCGCGCTGCGCAGCTGCGATGCGGCGGTGGCCGCCGCCCTCGCGAGTCTCCGGGAGGCGTAGGCGAGGAGCTCCTGCCTCGAGAGGTCGTGCTCATCGATCAGGTCGAGATGCTCGAGCAGCAGCCGTGGAAACGTGAAGCCGGCGATCCGGGACTCGGTACCGGACTCGCTCGTCGCAAGGGCGGCGATACCCACGCGGAACTCGGAACGCGGCTCCGGGAGGAGCTCCGCCACTTCGGGCGCGAGCTCCTCGGTCGCATCCG
>CAZVEF010000070.1:0-11870 GCA_964625715.1 uncultured Spirochaetaceae bacterium
CCGGGGAGATCATCGTCTGCGTCTTGAACCCCCAGTCGTCGTTCGCGATGAGCGCGCCGATCCGGGGGTGCGTCGCGATCGTCTCGTAGATGGAGACGAGCGACGAGCCCATCCGGTCGGCGACCGAAGCGACGAGCTCACGGTCGTCGACGAGCGCGAAGCAGAGGTTGTCGTATCCCATGGCGTCCACGAGGTTCTCGAGCACGCCGCCGGGTGTGAATACGAGGGCCCCCATGCCGTCGGGTACCGAGCTCAGAAGCGCGTCGATGAGCTCGAGATCGATCTCGCCGGCCGACGGCCAGCGAGCCCGCTCGACATCCTCCCTGTTCGCTATGAAACTGCCCTCGTTCAGCGAGTGCGACTTGGCCTTCTCGTGGCCGCCCTCGCGGAAGCGAAAGCGCGGCAACGCCACCGCCGGCGGGAAATTGACGTAGTCGTACCCGGCTGCGCGAAAGGCGTCGGCGTACCACCGGCCGAGCTCTCGGTACCAGGCGAGGACGTCTGCTCGATCGTCGGCCGCCATCGCTTCGACGGACTCCCGCCGCGTTGCGGCTGCCGGCGCATCGGGCTGCGGACGACCGGCGAGACGCTCGTAGAGCGGTCCGTTGAGGTAGAACTCGAATAGCGTGGGCCGATCGGGCGCGTCGCCGCGCAGGACCTTGAGCAGCTGCCTGAAGTCTGGTTCTCTCAGCGATGTAGCCGCCACTGACGCCTCCGTTCATTGTCTGGTCTTCTCCAACGATACCGGAGACCCGGATTCGTGTCTGCCCGTGATCCGGATGTCTTTGCGTGTCCGCCGCGTCCGTCGTATCCTGAACAGATGAGCAACACCGGCTTTCTCGACCCCGACTCCACGTCGCCTGAGCAACCGGTCCCCCTCGATTTTCGAATCCGACGTCGCGACCGTTACTCGATCGAGGTGAAGTTTCGCCACCTTCTCGACCCGAATCGCAAGAGTTATCCGCGTCGTCGCAAGACGCGGATCCGGCTCGTCTTCTTCATGCCGTACTCGTTCAACATCCGTCCCGAGACGCTCGATGCCACCGAGTTCTACGACGACGTCAAGCTCTACGTCCGGTTCAACACGCCGACCATTTCGCTCGAAGAGTTGCTCGATCCGAGTTCGGGGGATTCTCCGCTCGCACGCCTCGCGCGTATGCTCGATGACCCGGCCGCCGTCGATCCTGATCGGTTCGACTACGAGGCGAGGCTGCTCGGGGCGGTCCTCAAGACGGTTCTGCGCGATACGGTGGTCGGTCTCATCAGGGACCGTGACGTCGTTACTCAGGCCGAGATCGACGCATTCTGCGATACGGTCGCGCGGCTCGATGCAGGACTCGCGGCGTTGCGCTCCGCGCTCGACGACCAGCGGCTGACCGGTCGGGCGAGGACGAACCTGAGGCTCATCGACGAGCATGTCTCGCTCACGTTCGAGAACTACCTCGTTCGCCTCCTTACCCATCAGAAGGTGCGATCCGCGAACGTATCGACCGATCCGCTTCGCGAGGCGATCGCGGTGCAGCAGGAGTACCGGAGGTCCCGTGCGTACCGCAGCGTCGTCGACGTCCCTGACGACTCCGCGAGACGAGAGGAGTACATCCACCGGTACAAGATGCTCAAGCACTACGCGTCGTCGGTGCTCTTCTTCGAGATTCACCGCGGCAATCAGGCAAAACGGGTCGAGCACCTGCTCTACGCGTTCGCCGCAGGACTCGCGATGGCGATCGCGACGGGGATATCGTTCATCGGGCAGATTCGATTCGGAACGCTCTCCACGACGCTCTTCCTCGTGCTCGTGGGCGGGTACATGATCAAGGACCGGATCAAGGACGCGTTTCGCTCGGCGTTCCAGCGCACGCTCGGTCGTCTCTTCTACGATACGCGGACGGTGTTCAAAGACCAGACGACGCGCCGCGCGATGGGCGTTGTGAAGGAACGGACCATGTTCGTCCGGCCGTCGCGCCTCGATGCCGATCTGCTCGTGGCGCGGGCACGCGGCGGGTTCGAGTCGGTTCTCGCCGAGGCGAGGCCCGAGACGACGCTCGAGTACACGAAGCTGCTCTATCTGAACGAGCGACGGCTGCATCGCACCCACCGCCGGATTACCGGGCTTGCGGACATCAATATCATCGACCTGAAGGATCTGCTGCGCTACCTCGTCCGGCAACGAGAGCAGGTGCCGGTCGTCTCGGATGCCGGGGTGGAGCTCGAACCGACGCGCCGCATCTACCACCTGAACCTGCTGATATCCGCAGACGCCGGCGAAGGAGACCGATGGCATAAGGTCCGGCTCATCGTCGACGTCGGCGGTATCCGGCGGATCGAATACCCCGACGCCGACCCCACGGAGTAGCCGGCGGCTGTCGGCTGCGCAGCGCGAGCTCCGCGCGGCGCTCCCACACCGCGGCGATCGCGAGGACGAGCCGCGGCACGACGAGCCAGAGTGCCGGCACCCCGAGCGCGACGAAGAGCAGCGTGTCCTCCAGAAGCGAATGCGAAATCGCGATATGGTGGTTCAGAAGATCGCCGTGGCTCCGCGAGAGGTTGCCGTCGGTGACCTCTCGGCGCAGCACGCCCGACCCGTAAGCGAGCCCGAGCGTGTTCGACACGACCCAGAGGAAGGCGGTCTCCTCCGGCAGGCCGAACACCTTCATGAGCGGTCCCAGCCGCTTTCCGAGCCACCTGACCACCCCGAGCTCCTGGAGCAGACGCTCGCCGACCATGAGCGCGAGCAGGATGAGCGCAATTCGCACGACGAGGAGCAGGCTCGAGACTGCCCAGCCGCCGAGCGCGTCGAGAAAGCCGCTGCTCGCAGTCACACCCGCCCCTTCACGCGCGAGCGCGCCGAATGCTGCCGAACGTTGCGCGAGCTCCTCGGGCACGAGCAGGCTCAGGACGTATCCCGCGGCGAGCGCGGCGACGAGCCGCAGCACGATCATGCGTGCGGGAGGGCTCCCGGTGGTACCGAGGACGGCGATCTCGACGAGGAAGTTGTGGGCGATCAGTCCCATGACCGCGAGCAGCGTCACTTCGCGCAGCGAGAGCGCGAGTTCGCCCATGACCGCGATCGCCGAATAGAGATTGATGAACAGCGACGAGAGAAAGACGAGCGCCGAAGAGCCCGGCAGGTCGACGGCCCGGAAGAGGGGCGAGAGGAGATCGCCGAGCAGTGAGAGCGCGCCGGTCCACCGGAGCAGGAGAACGGCGAACGAGACCGGCAGCATGATCGACAACAGCCAGAGCGCGGTCTTGAGTCCGGAGCGCGCGCCCTCGCCCACAGCGATCGAGAGGCGGCGCCCCGGCGTATGCGCGTCGTCCTGCGGCGGTTCGGTCCCGTTGGTCATGGACCTCATGATACCGACTCTCCGCCGGTGCGGAAACGATCGTCACCGACGGTGATGGTGTGTATACTGGTCCCGGAGGTGCAGACGATGAACACGACCAAGCGCAATCTCCTCTACGTTTGTGCGCTCGTTTTGCTCGCCGTTCCCGTGGTGGAGTGGGCGCGCGTGTCCTACCTCACCCTGCAGTGGCCTACGATTCTCTACGACGTGAGCCGTCTGGTCGCCGTGCTCGGCTTCGTCGTGCTCTTCTTCCAGTACGTGCTCGCGTCGCGGGTCCGCGCCTTCGAAAGCAGCCTGGGTCTCGACCGACTCATTCAGGCGCACCGGAAGACCGGCGTCGCCGCGCTCGCGCTCCTCTTCCTCCACGGCGTGCTCTACTCGTCGTACGAGCTCGCCGCCGGATTCCTCTCGTTCGGCTGGCAGAAGCTGCTCGGGATCGGGGCGCTCGTTCTCCTCATCGCCGTGGGCGGCGCGGCGTTGCTGTGGAAGTCGCTCGGGTGGCGCTACGAGACCTGGAAGCGCGTGCACTACGCGAGCTACGTCATCCTGCCCGTCGGTTTCCTCCACGCGCTCCTGTTGGGCACGACGGTGAACTCCTCGCTCGTGACCCGGGTCTACTTCAGCGTTCTCTTGGCGCTCTACGTGCTCGTCGTCGCGAGCCGGATCGTCAAGCGGCTTCGTGTGCGCGCGAGTCCGTATACCGTGTCCGATGTGCGCCGCGAGTCTCACGACATCGTCTCGTTGCGCTTCGACGGGCCGGTCCCGTCGTTCGCTCCCGGGCAGTTCATGATCCTGAACCTCTTCCGCGGTTCCGGCTACAGCGAATCGCACCCGTACACGATCTCTTCCGGTCCGGATGAGGAGCAGCTCCGCGTGTCGGCCAAGGGAATCGGGGACTTCAGCCGCTCGCTCGCGGAGGTCGCGCCCGGCACGCGAGCGCTGATCGAGGCGCCCTACGGCGTGTTCAGCTACGACAACGCGGCGGGCGACAGCCTCGTCTTCATAGCGGGGGGAATCGGCATCACTCCGTTCCTGAGCCAGCTCAGCGCCTTGCGCTCCCGGCACGAGCAGCGGAAGGTCCGTCTTATCTGGGGCAATAAGACCCGAGAGGACATCGCGTTTACCGACGAGCTCGAGGCAACCGAACAGCACCTGGACGACTTCGCGGTTGTCCACGTCCTCTCCAACGAGGAGTGGGAGGGCGAGACCGGTTTCGTAGACGAGAGAATCGTGCGCACGCACGTGGACGACGTCGACCGGGCACAGTTCTTCGTCTGCGGGCCGCCGGTCATGATGGAGAAGCTTATCCCGACGCTCCGCGAGATGGGCGTCCCGAACGCGCGTATCCACTACGAGCGTTTCGCACTCGGATGAGCCCGTGCGAACGCTGACCATAGAGCGTCCCCGATCGGTAAACGTAGGTCGGGTGCCGGATCCCGTCCCCGGCACCGGCGAACTGCTCGTCCGGGTCGCCGCCTGCGGAATCTGCGGGACGGACCTCCACATCTACGAAGGTTCGTACATGGGCTCCTACCCGGTGGTCCCCGGACACGAGTTCGCCGGGACGGTAGAGGCTGTCGGCGAGGGGGTCTCGCGCATCTCCCCGGGTGACCGGGTCGCCGTGGAGCCGAACCTCCCGTGCAACAACTGCACCGCCTGCCTCAACAACCGTCAAAACTTCTGCGAGAACTGGCGCGCGATCGGGGTGACGCTGCCGGGAGCGATGGCCGAGCTCGTCCTCGTGCCCGAGAGCTCCGCGTTTCCTGTGGGCGATCTGGGCTTCGAGGCGGCGACGTTCGTGGAGCCGCTCTCGTGCGTGCTTCACGGGGTAGGTAAGCTCGCGATCGAGCCGGGCGCGTCCGCTGCGATCATCGGGGCCGGGCCGATCGGGCTGCTTCTCGCCCGGACGTTGCTCGCGCGCGGTGTTACGCGCATCGACGTCGCCGAGCGTTCGCCGTCGCGCCGGGAGTTCGCCGGCTCCTCGCTTGCCGGCACGGGTCAGGCGCCGCGCCGTGGAACCGTACCGGTGCCGGGACGCGCCGTGGCGGACGCGCGGGAGCTCGACGCGGAGAGCTACGACCTCGTCGTCGACGCCACCGGCGCCCCCGGTGCGATGGCCGCGTGCCTCGCGCTCGCGCGTCGTGGAGGCGAGGTGCTGTGGTTCGGCGTTCCCGGTGCGTCGACGCGCGTCGAGCTCGAGCCGTTTGAGGTGTTCCGCAAGGGGTTGTCCATCCACGGGTCGTTTACGAGTGTGCGGAACAGCATCCAGGCGGTCGAGATGCTCGCGAGCGCGACCGTGCCGGTGGATGACCTCGTGACGCACCGAGTGGGTCTTGACGAGGTCGAGCGTTCGCTGCAGGCTCTGGGCGACGGCACGCTCGCCGCTCGAAAGGTTCTCGTCGTTCCCGCGTAGCCCGTCGTCGCTGTACCTCCTTTGTCCGTATCTTGACGGTATACAGGGGGCTGCATCTTGCCTGTACATCGCGCGAACGCTATATTTTGCGTCCGGCTCGCTGCGGTCGGCCGGTCGACGGCCGGAAGACGAATCGAATCGTAACGATCCCCCTTCATCATCGTACCCGACTCAGCGAGATTCGAGAGAGGAACAGAGCATGGCCATAGATATCAGCAAGATGCGCAATATCGGGATCAGCGCACACATCGATTCCGGAAAGACCACCCTGACCGAGCGCATTCTCTTCTACTGTGAGAAGATACACGCGATCCACGAAGTCCGCGGCAAGGACGGCGTGGGCGCAACCATGGATTCAATGGAACTCGAGCGCGAGCGCGGCATCACGATCGCGAGCGCGTCGACGAACGTCTCGTGGAAAGACTACCCGATCAACATCATCGATACCCCGGGACACGTCGACTTCACGATCGAGGTCGAGCGGAGCCTCCGCGTGCTCGACGGCGCTGTCCTCGTCCTGTGCTCGGTGGGGGGAGTCCAGAGCCAGAGCATCACCGTCGATCGTCAGCTCAACCGGTACAACGTGCCCTTCGTCGCGTTCGTGAACAAGGCCGACCGCACGGGTGCGAATCCGCTCAAGGTCCGCGACCAGCTTCGCGAGAAGCTCGGGCACAACGCCGTCATGATGCAGCTTCCCATCGGCCTCGAAGACAAGTTCGAGGGTCTTGTCGATCTGGTGACGATGCAGGCGGTCTACTTCGAGGGTGCGGCAGGCGAAAAACTGCGCTACGAGGAGATCCCGGCCGACCTGAAGGCTCAGGCCGAAGCTCACCACGAGGAGCTCATCGACGCGGTGAGCATGTTCAGCGACGAGCTCGCGGAGGCGTACCTGGATGGCCAGGTTACCGAGGAGATGATCCACGACGCCGTGCGCACCGGCGTATTGCAGCGCGGGTTCACACCCGTCTTCATCGGCAGCGCGTACAAGAACAAAGGAGTGCAGACGCTGCTGGACGCGGTGATCCGCTACCTTCCCTCGCCGTTGCAGGTCACGAATACCGCGCTCGATCTGGACCGGGACGAGGAGCCGGTGGTTCTGGAGTCAACCAACGATGCGAAGACGGTGGCGCTCGCCTTCAAGCTCGAGGACACTAACTACGGCCAGCTCACCTACATCCGTATCTACCAGGGCACGGTCCGCAAGGGCGACGAGCTGTTCAATACCCGGAGTCAGAAGAAGTTCAAGGTGGGCCGACTGATTCGCATGCACGCGAATCACATGGAGGACATCACCGAGGCGCCCGCCGGTGACATCGTCGCGCTGTTCGGGATCGACTGCGCGAGCGGCGACACCTTCTGCCATCCCGACCTCAACTACTCGATGACGAGTATGTACGTCCCCAACGCGGTCATCAGCCTCGCGGTCACGCCCAAGGACAAGAAGGCCGCCGACAACATGGCGAAGGCGCTCAACCGCTTCAGCAAGGAAGACCCGACGTTCCGGACCTACGTGGACCCCGAGAGCCAGGAGACCATCATTCAGGGGATGGGTGAGCTGCATCTGGACGTCTACGTGGAGCGTATGCGCCGCGAGTACAAGGCGGAGGTCGAAACCGGAGCGCCTCAGGTCGCGTATCGCGAGACGATCACCCAGCGCGCCGACTTCAACTACACGCACAAGAAGCAGACCGGCGGCCAGGGGCAGTTCGGCCGCGTCGCCGGCTACATCGAGCCGCTCGAAGACGGCGACTACGAGTTTTCCGACGAGATCCGCGGCGGGGCGATTCCGAACGAGTACATCCCCAGCGTCGATAAGGGCATCCGGATCGCGATGGAGAAGGGGCCCACGATCGGGTTTCCGATTGTGGGTGTCCGCGCGGTGATCAACGACGGAAGCTATCACCCGGTCGACTCCTCCGACATGGCATTTCAGACCGCCGGACTCATGGCCTTCCGCGACGCGTACAAGCGCGCGAAACCGGAGATTCTCGAGCCGATCATGAAGGTCGTTGTGGAAGGGCCCACGGAGTTCCAGGGGAACGTCTTCGCGAGCATCAACCAGCGACGGGGTATCATCCACGCCTCGAGCGAAGACGGAGCGTTCAGCGTCGTCGAGGCGGAGGTGCCGCTTTCTGAGATGTTCGGCTTCTCCACGGTGTTGCGCAGTCTCACGCAGGGAAAGGCCGAGTACAGCATGGAGTTCGAGAAGTACGGTCGCGTTCCGAAGAGCATCGCCGAGGAGCTCACGAAGAACTACCAGGACGAGCGGCGGACCGAGGCGCTGCGAGCGTAGGGGGATTGAGAAGATGGTGAAGGAAGAACTGGTCAAGCGCAGCCCGCTGCGCATTCTCGAGAAGAGCATTCACGGCGGCGTGGGCTCGGGCAACATCGGGGTCATCGCCTCGCGGAAGGGGATCGGCAAGACCGCCTGCCTCGTGCACATCGCGACCGACCAGCTGTTCCAGGGTAAGCACGTGATCCACGTGAGCTTCTCGGGACGTACCGATCACATCGTCTCCTGGTACGAGGACATCTTTCGCGAGATCGCAAGGAAACGCGAGCTCGAGGACGCGATGACGGTCCACGACGACATCATCAAGAACCGTGTAATCATGAACTTCAGCCAGGAGGGCGTGACCGCCGCACAGCTGATTCGCAGCCTGCGCTCCATGGTAACCGACGGCCAGTTCGCCGCCGACGCCATCGTCATTGACGGCTACGACTTTGAGCGCGGTAAGCCTGAAACGCTCATCGCCATCCGGGAGTTCGCGTCGGAACTGGGGGTCGAGGTCTGGTTCAGCGCGAGCATCCATCGGGACGATCCTCGGGTGGACGAGAACGGGGTCCCTGCCTTGCTCACGCCGTTCATCGAGTCGGTTGCGGTTCTGATAACGCTCCAACCGAACGAGGAGCACATCAAGCTGAGTCTCGTCAAGGATCATGAGCGCTACGTTACCGAGGATCTCCATCTCATGCTCGATCCCAAGAGTCTGCTCATCGCCAGAGAGCGGTGAGTTCGGGCTGCTTGACCCACTCCTGGTCCGCCCGTAGAGTTGAAGCTTAACCACCTTGCTCGAGGGGTACCAGTTCTGAGGTCTCGTTCGAACGCGCGGCGGGCCATCCGCCCCCCACTGCATGTCCAGCTCACTGTCGGCTACGCGGTCGTAGTGAGCGTCATCGTAGTCGCCGCGGGGCTCATCTACGGGCTCATGACCGCGAGTTCCATTCGGGCGTACGCGCAGGCCGAGGCGCTCGAATCCGCCGAGACGCTCGGCGTCACGCTCGCCGACGCGATCTACCTGGAGAACCAGGGGGCGCTCCGGGCGCGCGGCGAGGCGGCCGCGGCGACCCTGACCACGCTGCACGCCGGAGATGGGGCGGCCGGCGACGATGGGTCGACCGCCCGAGCCCAGGCGTTCCGATTCCTTGAAGCGCATCGCATCGGCGAGGCCGGGTACTTCTTCGTGGTCGACTCCTCAGGCGGCGTCGTCTACCATCCTTTCCCGTCGGTCGCCGAGCAGGACCAGTCCGACGCGCCGATCGTACGACGCATTATCGAGCAGGGGCGGGGTTTCGTCCGCTACTACTGGCAAAACCCCGGCGAGCCGATGCCACGGGATAAGCACGGCTATATCACGTACTTTGCTCCGTGGGACTGGTATGTCGTCGCCACAGACTACGCGTCGGGATTCCTCGATCGGCTGCCGCCGCAGACGCTTCAGAGCCTGCTCAACGGCTACCAGCAGGAGAGCATTCGTGCTGCCTTCGTCGTGCGGTCGGACGGGCAGCCCCTCGGTTCGTCGGCGGGGTGGGGCGACGTGGCAAACGTGGCGAGCGAGCACCTGCCGACCGGCTCCGGCCGGCCGCTCGAAGCGCGTGTAAGCGAACTGCCCGGCGGCAACCTCATCGCGACTGGTCCGCTGCAGGGTTTCGACGCCGAAGTCGGGATCGTGTTCGGGATGGGCCGCCTCGACAAACTGCTCTCTCGCTACGTCTACATCGTCGCGTTCTCGCTCGTCGTCGCGGTGCTCGTGATCTGGGTCTCGAGCAGGATCGCCGTTCGCTACATCGCGAGGCCGATCCGCTCGCTGAGCCAGCGGCTGACGCGTCGGCTCGGAGGTGTGCGCGCCGATCCTCAGTACCGTCAACCCGACGATCTGCGCGAGCTCATCCTTCAGCAGCTGCGCGCCCTCGTCCGACTCGATTACGAGACCAAGGGACGACACGCCGCCGAGCGTGAGGCGATTGTAGCCGAATCGGTCTTCCGACACACGACCGAGGGCATCATCGTCACGGACGCGGAAGGGGAGATCATTCGCGTCAACCCCGCGCTCGAGGCGATCACCGGCTACCGGGCATCCGAGCTCGTGGGGCGCAACCCGCGTGTCCTCAAGTCGAACCGGCACGGCCGGGACTTCTACCATACAATGTGGGAAACGCTCGGATCCAGCGGGGTGTGGGTTGGTGAGATCTGGAACCGGCGCAAGAGCGGCGAGGAATACCCCCAGCTGCTCTCCATCGGCGCGGTCCGATCTGAGGAGGGCGGCGAAGTCGACTCGTACGTCGCCGTCTGTCACGACATCAGCGAGCGCAAGGAGTCCGAAGAGCGGTTGCATCATCTCGCCACGCACGACTCGCTCACCGGTCTGCCGAACCGGACGTACCTGAACGACATCCTCCAGCAGACGCTGCATCACGCGCAGCGCCGCGAGTCGATCACCGCTGTCCTCTTTCTCGACATCGACGATTTCAAAGACGTGAACGACAGCTACGGGCACGATGCCGGTGACCAGCTACTCAAGTGGATCGCGCGGCGACTCGAGTATCAGCTGCGCAGCGAGGACATCGTCGTGCGTTTCGGCGGCGACGAGTTCGTCATTGTCCTGCCTCAGATCGACGACGCCGAGTACGCCTCGGTGGTCGCTCGTCGAATCCTCGCGTCGGCACGCGAGCCGTATCTGATCGAGTACCAGAAGATCAGGCCGTCGGTGAGCATCGGCATCGCGATCTATCCGGAAGCGGGACGAGACGCGGCGGATCTGCTGCGCGATGCGGATGCGGCCATGTACGCGGCCAAGCGGCAGGGCCGAAACACCTACCGGTTTCACAATCCCGGCATGAACGAGAACGCGCACCGGCGTCTCGCGATGCAGGGCTCGGTCGCCACGGCGATCGACAACGGCGAGCTCTCGGTCGTCTATCAGCCCATCCTTGCGCTCGCCGACAACCGGATCGCCGGGCTCGAGGCGCTGGTCCGATGGACGCGCGACGGGCGGCTCATCCGCCCGGGCGAGTTTCTGCCGTTCCTGGAGAACTCGAGCATGCTCACCCGGCTCGACCTGTGGGTGCTCGACCAGGTCTGCCTGGAAGTCAACTCGCTCGATCCCGACGAGTACGGGATGTTCTTCGTCTCGGTGAACGCCGGCGCGTACAACCTCATACAGGACGACTTCGTCCACCGCGTAACCGAAACCGTGGCGCGTAACGGGATGAGTCCCACGCGCATCGTGATCGAGGTGACCGAGAGCGCCGCGATCCGCAACTTCGATCGGGCCCGGGCGACGCTGCGCGACCTGCAGAGCGCCGGATTCCGCCTCTACCTGGACGACTTCGGAGAGGGCCATTCTTCCATCCGGTACCTGCGCGAGTTCGGCGTCGACTCGGTGAAACTCGACCGGGCCTATCTCCAGAACGTAGAGCGCTCCGAATCGGCTCGCTCGCTCGTGAGCGGCTTCACGCAGCTCGCCCACGGGATGCGCCTGGAGGCTGTGATCGAAGGGGTCGAGACCCGCGGCCAGCTCGAGTTCATCCGACGGGCAGGCTGCGACTACGCGCAGGGCTTTCTCGTCGGCCGCCCGAATGGCCTCGTCGGGGGTCTGCGCACGGACGTCCGGGCGCTGACTGCCGGGCGACCGGGCTGACGCCCGTCGGCTCTCCTCAGATCCCCCGCCGCGTTCAGAACGTCGATACGCTCTCGTGGACGAGCGCCGCCCCGGCCCCGAGCGCCTTCAGGTTCGCGTCGCGGACCGGACCTTCGAACCGGCCTTCAACGGCCGCTCGGATCGATTCGAGCGAGACCGCCTGGATCAGCCGGCTGAGCGCGCCGAGCAGGC
>CAZVEF010000071.1:0-11798 GCA_964625715.1 uncultured Spirochaetaceae bacterium
GCAGCGAGTAGTGCACCTGGTTGCTCACGATGGGCACGCCCATGCTGAGCAGGATCCGCAGGTGCGCGGTGTCGAAGTTGGTCAGCCCCAGGTTCGCGATGAGCCCCTCCTCGTGGAGCGAGGCGAGCTCGAGCATCGCGTCGATGTAGCGCGGGTCGAGGTAGTCCCACCAGTGGAACTGCAGGAGGTCGATCGTTTCGCTCGCGAGGCGGGTCCGCGAGCGGTCGATCGCCTTCCGGACGATCTCCGGCGTCATGTCCCCGGGCTCCGGGCACCACTTCGTCGAGGCCTGCACCGCTCGCTCGTCGCCGAGGCGTCTGATGAGGTCGCCGGTGAGCTCCTCTGCCGGGCCGTAGTGGTCGGCCATGTCGAAGGCGGTGAGTCCCTCCGCGTGGAGGCTCGCCATGTGGTCGACCGCCTCGCCCGGGTCGATCTCGCCGTGGCCGCCTGCGACCTGCCAGAGGCCGGTCACGATCCGGGGAATCTCGAGGTGCTCGCCTATCGTCGTCGTGGGAATCGTGCCCATAGTGTCCTTCCAGTCCGGTGGCGCCGGTGATCCTGCGTGCCGACGTGAGGATGCCACGTCGGCGGTGGGAAGACAAGGCCGGCCGTCGTACGGTAGGATGGGCGCCGCGATGAGGCGCCGGTGAGTCCATGAGCCCCGAAGAGCGACGAGCGATCCTCGAAACCTACATCCCGCTGATGAAGTTCCTCGCGCAGCAATGCCCGGAGATGGAGATCGTCCTGCACGACGTGAGCGATCTGGACCGATCGATCATCGCGATCGAAAACGGCCATATCAGCGGCCGCGCGGTGGGAGGATCGTCGACCGACCTCGTCCTGCGGATCCTGCGCGAGCAGAGCTACCGCGAACGCGATTTCACCCCGCCGTACACGAGCACCTCGGCGACGGGCAAGTTCTTCAGCTCGGGGACCTTCTTCATCAAGCACGAGGGCGAGCTGATCGGCCTGTTCTGCACGAACACCGATCTCACGCCGCTGCACGCGCTCAAGAAGGCAGCCGAGGACCTGTTCGCGTCGCGGGAGGGCGAGCGGCCGCCGGCGTCGATCGACGAGAAGCTCTCGCAGTCGGTCAACGACATCCCGGTCGAGACGGCGCTCGAGGTGATGCGCGAGATGGACGTCCATCCCGACCGCCTCAGCCAGGACGAGCGCCTGAGAGTCGTCGCCGAGCTCGACCGACGCGGCATCTTTCTGCTGAAGGGCGCGATCGCGAGCGTCTCGCGCGTGCTGAAGATCTCCGAACCTACCCTCTACCGCTACCTCCGTACGTTGCGCGAGTAGCGCCGGCGCGGTCAGCGCCTGTTGACACCTGCCCAACAATAATTTATCGTCATGACAATTTTGTGAATGGAGCCCGACATGATTCAGACCGTTTCTACCGATCGCGCCCCGGCGGCGATCGGGCCCTACTCTCAGGCCACCCGCGCCGGGAACCTGCTCTTCGTCTCCGGCCAGTTGCCCATCGACCCGGCTACCGGCAGCTTCGTGCCCGGCGGCGTCGCCGAGCAGACCGCGCAGTGCCTGAAGAACCTCGAAGCGATTCTCGCCGCCGCCGGTGCGTCGCTCGCCGCGGTCGCGAAGACGACCGTCTACCTCAAGCACATCGACGAGTTCGCGGCGATGAACGAGGTGTACGCCGGTGTTTTCTCCAACAACGCCCCGGCGCGCGCGGCCTTCGAGGTTGGGGCGCTGCCCAAGGACGCGCTCGTGGAGATCGAGGCCGTCGCGATGGTGGACGCCGGGTGACCGACGACGCCCGCGACGCGCGCAGCGACGACCTGTTCGCCGACGCCTCCGTGGACCGCGCGGTGCTGCGTCGCCGCGCCTACAACCATCGCTGGGCGGAACAGCCGCCCGACGTGATCCCCCTCACCGCCGCGGACCCCGACTTCCCGGCGCCGGAGCCGGTGCGCGAGGCGATCATCGACTACGCCTCGGCCGGCTACTTCTCCTACGGACCGCCGACCGGCCTGCCCGAGTTCCGCGAGACGGTCTCGCAGGTCGTGCGCGAGCGCAAGGGGATCGAGGTGCCCGCCGCGCGGGTGCTGCCCATCGACAGCGCGGCGCGCGCGATGTTCCTCATGGCGCGGGCGGTGCTCGAGCCGGGCGACGAGGCGATCGTCTTCGACCCGGTCGACTTCCTCTTCAAGAGCGCGGTCGAGGCGGCAGGAGGCGTGCCGCGGTACTGCCCCGTCGACACGCTGTCCGGGACCTTCGATATGAGCCGCCTCGAAGAGCTCGTGACCGATCGAACGCGGATGATCGGGGTCTGCAATCCCCACAACCCCGTGGGGCGTGTGCTCCGCGAAGCTGAGGTGACAGCGCTCGCGGAGTTTGCCGCGCGCAACGACCTGTGGGTTATGAACGACGAGATCTGGTCGGACATCGTCTACGACGACGACGAGGTCGCGTTCCACAGCATGCACGCGCTGACGGCCGATCTCACGTCGAAGACCGTGACCATCTACGGGTTCTCCAAGACCTTCGCGATGGCCGGCCTGCGCGCAGCTTTCATGCTCTGCCCGGACAACGACACCTATCGGCTGATGCTGAACGCGTCGGACATGCCTTCGACCGCGGGCGGCATCGCGCCGATCATCCAGGTGGCCGCGGCTGCGGCCTTCCGGGACGGGTGGCCGTGGGTGGCCGCGTTCGTCGACCACCTGCGCGGACAGCGCGACTACGCGGTCGAGCGGGTCGCGCGGATGGACGGTGTCTCCTGCAACCGACCGGAGGGGACCTACGTGCTCTTCCCCGATATCTCGCGGTTGGGCTTGTCTTCCGGCGACCTCGTGGACACATTACTACACGACGCGCGGGTCGCCGTCGTACCCGGTACGCCGGCCTTCTTCGGACCCGGCGGAGCCGGCCATATCAGGATCTGCTACGCAACGTCGCGAACTATTCTGAGTGAGGGTCTCGACAGAATCGAGAACTGGATACAACAATCAAAGGAGCATGTATGAATCGTTCCATCAAGGCTCTGGCCATCGCGCTGGCGCTGCTCGTAGCGGGCGCGACCGGTGTCATGGCCTCGGGCTCGCAGGAGTCGGGCGCGGATTCCCTGCCCGGCCCCATCATCGTGGGGAGCAACAGCGCGCCGCGCACGCTCAACCCGCTTCTGTTCCCGAGCAGGCAGGACTCGCTGGTCACCAATCTGATCTTCGATAACTTCGTCGAACCGGACAAGGAAGGTCAGATCGTCGGCCGTCTCGTGGAGTCGTTCGACATCTCGGACGACGGCGTGACCTATACGTTTGACCTCCGTGACGACGTGACCTGGCACGACGGCGAAGCGTTTGACGCCGAGGACGTCGTTGCTACCTTCGAGATGCTCGCGCACCCCGACTACAACGGCGGCATGAACCGCGTCGGTGACATCGTGGGTGTGGAGGAGTTCGCCGAGGATCCTTCCGGCGACATCCCCGGCATCACGGTCGAAGACGACCACACCGTCGTCGTGGAGATCAAGGAGCCGTCGGCGACCTTCCTGCCCGGGCTCTACTTCCCCATCCTGCCCGCGCACGAGATCGCAGACATCGACCTGACGGACCTCGAAGAGGCGCCGTTCAACTCGAGCCCGGTCGGGACCGGTCCGTTCGTCTTTGAGGAGTGGGACGTCGGTGATTCGATCACCGTCACCGCCAACGAGAACTACCACCTCGGCAGTCCCAACGTGAACAGCGTCATCGTCAAGTTCGGCGACACCGTCGCGCTGACGAGCCAGCTGCAGACAGGCGCGATCGACATTCTGGAGGTCGACCTCGACGGCTACGCCACCTTCGAGGGTGACTCGGACTACGTCATCTACACGTACCCCATGCTGAGCGTCGACTACGTGGGCTACCGGGTCGGCCCCGGGCGGGCGGACGACACCGACGACTGGCTGCCGGTCTATGAGAAGAGCATCCGCCAGGCGCTCGCGTACGCGACCAACAAGGAAGCGCTCGTCGAGGCCGCCTTCGGCGTGGGCGGATACCCCCACGATTCGATCTTCCCGCGCGGGACGACCGCCGACAGCCCGAACGACAATCCGTACACCCACGACGTCGACCGCGCGAAGGCGCTGATCGAGGCCGAAGGCTACGAGATGAACGGCCAGACCGGTATCTACGAGCTCGACGGCGAGCCGCTCGAGATCGAGATGATCTACGCCGAAGCCGACGCCGCCTCCGCGGCGATCCTGAAGGAGCAATGGAGCCAGGCCGGCGTCGACCTGAAGCTCCGGCTGCTCGACTTCGGCGCGCTCATCAACGTGCTGCTGCGCAAGAGCGATGCGAACGGCAACCTCGAGGGCGACGACGGGTACGACCCGGAGACCGCGGCGACCGACTCGCCGTTCGAGGCGTACCTGCTCGGCTTCGCGCAGGAATCGGACCCCGACGAGTACGCGCAGTACTTCGTAGACAATCCGTCCTGGAACTTCTACCACTACGAGAACGAGGACGTGCAGCGCTGGTTCGAGGAGCAGGCTGTGACGGTCGACCCCGAGGAGCGCCAGGAGATCCTGCACCGCATTTCGGAGCAGATCACCGAGGACCTGCCGTGGTTCACCTACGCAGGTACGAACGAGAACGTCGTCACCGGTGCGAACATCGGCGGCTTCGACCCCGACACGCGTGGCTATACGCTCAACGCGCACCTCTGGACGATCGAGTAGCTTCTCTGCCGGGGCGGGCTTCGGCCCGCTCCGGCCACCTTTGTGACGCATGCAATCGCTGGACATCCTCCGCGACTTGATACGAATCGACACGCAGAATCCGCCCGGCAATGAAGCGCCCGCCGTCGAGTACGTCGAAGCGCTCTGCCGCGAGGCGGGGCTCGAGTACGAAACCCGCACGTACGACGGCAACCGGGCGAACATCCTCGTACGCCTCGCGCCGGACCGTGACGACCGGCTGATCATCCTGGGTCACCTCGACGTGGTGAAGGCGGACTCCGCCGCCTGGGATCATGAGCCGTTCGCCGCCGAGATAGACGACGGCTACCTCTACGGCCGTGGTGCGCTCGACATGAAGTACTTCGTTGCGGTCGCGCTCGCGGTCCTGATCGAGTTGAAGCCCGAGGAGCACCGACTCGAACGCGGCATCACCTGCGTCTTCGCCGCCGATGAAGAGAACGGCGGCGTCTATGGGCTGTCGCGACTCCTCGAGGAGCCGGGGATCCGCGACGAGCTGAGCGGGCGCACCGTCCTCAACGAGGGCGGAGGGTTCGCCTGGGAGCACGGGGGACGCTGGTACTCGCTCGTGGAAACCGGGCAGAAGAGCGTTTGCAGGCTGAAGGTCACGGTGCCGGAGCTCGCCGGTTCGAGCCCCTACTTCCCCACGCTCGAACACGAGTCGATCCTCGCGCGCGCGGTAGCCGCGGTCTCCTCGGTCGAGCTCGACGATCGCACGCCGCAGACGGTCTCCCGGCTGCTCGAGCGCGTCGGCGGTGCGGGTGCCGCGGACGCGTACGCGGAGACCGAGGGCGCGGTCGTGGGCCCTGACCCGAACGACGCCGCCGCGAGGGCTGCGTTCCTCGGCGACCCGTTCTTCTCGAAGCTGCTCGACGCGATGACGCGATCGATGGTCACGCCCACGATCGTGCGCGGCGGTTCGCGAAACCCCGAGCTGCCGCGCGGGGTGAAGGGCGAGGCGACCTTCGACTGTCGTCTCCTGCCGAGCGTCGGCGAGGAGACGTTTCTCGACGCGGTGCGCGCGGCGCTCGCGGATCTGCCGGTGGAGCTCGAGGTGCTCTCGTTCTCCGCCGGGTACGAGACCGAGTTCTCGAACCCGATCATCGGGATGGCCGAAGCTGCGCTGCAGCGGCACGATTCGCGGATCGAGGCGTGCGTGCCGTTTCTCACCCCCGGCGCGAACGACGGGAGATACCTGCGGCCGCTCGGCTGCGATGTGCTCGGCTTCGCACCGCTTTCGACCTCGCAGCCGTTCGGCGAGGTGATCACCGCAATCCACGGCGTCGACGAGCGGATCTCGCTCGAGTCGGTCTCGTTCTGCACCGACGTCATGCGCGATCTGTGCAGGAGCTATGTCATGAGGAAGGATACGCATGTGCGCGAGTGAAACGAAGGTCACAGGAAGCGCGGAGATCGTCGAACGAATCGAGGCCGAGCTGCGCTCGCGCGGGATCGACACGCTGCTCGTGCTCTCGCGCGAGGATTCGGACGGGGTGCTCGCGCGCATCGTCGACACGCACGTGGTCGCGCAGACGGCGGTCTTCTTCAACGCGGATGGCCGGCACCTCGTGCTGACCGGACGGACCGACGCGATGGCCTGGCAGGGGTACTCGTTCTTCGACCGCGTCATCGCGATGGAGGACGATTTCCCGGTCGAGTTCGAACACGTTTTCGAGGAGCTCGCCCCGACGAAGGTCGCGCTCAACATCTGCGAGGACGACGCGGCGTACGACGGGCTGCGCTGGGGCCTCTACGCGCAGCTGGAGGAGATCGTGGGTTCCGAGCGGCTGCGCGCGATGGAGGTCTCGAGCGCCGATCTGTTGAGGTCCGTGCTCGAATGACCCGTCCTGTCAATCTGGTCGACATCTTCAAGGACCTCGTGCGGCTCGACACGACCAATCCGCCCGGCAACGAGATGATCGCTGTGGAGTACCTCGCCTCGATCCTCGACGCGCACGGGATCGCGAGCGAGATCGTCGAGCCCGAGCCGTCGCGCGCGAGCATTGTCGCGCGGATCGGGCCGGAGCGCGGGAAGCCGCCGATCGTTCTCATCTCGCACCTCGACGTCGTCGCCGCGGATCCGGGCGAGTGGACGTATCCGCCCTTCGACGCGGTAGAGCGCGAGGGCATCATCTACGGCCGCGGTACGCTCGACACGAAGTATCTGACGGCGATCGAGCTGGGCGCGCTGCTCACGCTGCGCGACGAGGAGCTCCGCCGACCGGTTTACTTCGTCGCGACCGCCGACGAGGAGCAGGGGAGCTCGCTCGGCATGCCGCTCGTCGCCGAACGGTGGGCCGACGCCTTCGCCGGCGGCGTCGCCATCAACGAGGGCGGCGGCTTCTACGTCGAGCACCCCGCAGGACCCTTCCACCTTTGCACCGCGGGGGAGAAGGGACGGTGCCGATTTACGGTCACGTTGCGCGGCAAGCCGGGGCCGGCCTCGTTTCCGGCCGCCGACCCGGTGATGCCGAAGTTCCTCGCGCTCCTCGACCGCATGGCCGCGCGCGAGTTTCCCCCTGAGATGAACCCCGTTTCCGCACGCTACGACGAGCTGCTCGACGGGTCGTGGGAGCATCCCTTTCTCCGCGCCTTCCGCGAGTACAACCGGCGCGACACCTTCATCCTCAAGCGGTTCGACGCCGGATCGCAGGCGAACGTGCTCCCGCACGAGATCGCCTTCGAGGCCGAGTTGCAGCTGCTTCCCTCGCGTGACCGGGCGTACGCGGAGGCGGTGCTCGCAGAGGTGTTCGAAGGACTCGACGCCGAGTGGGAGGTCGCCGAGTTCCGCCCCGGTTTCGTCTCCGACCTTGACGGCGATGCGTTTGCCGCGCTCGGGCGGGGCGCGCGCGAGCGGCTCGACGGCGCTCGCCTGCTGCCGGGCTTCGCACTCGGGCAGACCGACGGAAGATTTCTCGGCGCGCTCGGCTGCGACGTCTACGGGTTCGGGCCCGTGACGCGCGCGGTGCCGTTTTCAGAGGTGCTCACGCTCGTCCACCAGAGCGACGAGAAGATCCCGCGCGAGTCGATCGCCGTGGGAGCGGCGATCCTCGAGCAGCTCATCCGCGACCTCGGGGAGGTATCAGCATGAAGGAACAGCGACAACTCCACCAGGAGAAGATCGACCAGGCCAGGCGCTACATGGACGAGCGCGGAATCGACCTCGCGATCGTCCGCGACCGGGGTACCGGCGATCCGAGCGTGCCGCTGCTCTTCGGTACGCCGACCGCGAACGATACGTTCTACCTCATGACGACGCGCGGGACGACCGCCGTCGTTCACCCCGACGACGAGGTCGGCGTGCGCGACGCGGAGCTCTTCGACGAGATCACCGTCTACGGCGACGACGGGCCGGCTGCGACCGTCGGAGGGCTCGTGCGCTCGGCCGATCCGCGGAGGATCGCGCTCAACATCTCGAAAGCGAACCGCCTCGCCGACGGGCTCGACGTGGGGGCGTACCGTTCGCTCCTGAGCATGATCGGCGAGCCCTACGCCTCGCGCATCGTCTCGAGCGAGGACTACATCCAGAAGCTGCGCAGCATCAAGTCGGCGCAGGAGCTCGCCTACATCAGGCGGGCGATCGAGATTACGCTCGAGATCTACGACGAGGTCTTCTCGAGCGCGCACGCGGGCATGACCGAGATCGAGGTGGGCGAGCTCTTCATCGAGGGCATGAAGAAGCGCGGCGTCGTCAACGGCATCTCGCGCGATCTGAGCCCGCCCATCGTGATGAAGCACAGGATCGCCCACCGGGCTCCGGGCGAGGGCGTGCTCGAACCGGGCGACTACGTGATCTGCGATTTCTCGGTCGACTACAAGGGGTACTGCTCCGATATCGCGCGCACCGCTTACGTGCTTCGCCCGGGCGAGACGGGCCCGTCCGAGCCGATGCAGAAGGCGTTCCGCACCGTGCGCGAGGCGACCGAGGCGGCGCTCGCGGTGCTGAAGCCCGGCGCGATCGGCAAAGACGTCGACCATGCGGCCCGCCGGTACGTGCTCGACCGGGGGTACCCGAACATCTTCCACGCGGTGGGGCACCAGGTCGGCCGCGACGTGCACGACGGCGGGACGATCCTCGGGCCGGAGAAGAAGAGCTACCGCGAGGCCGCGCTCGGGACGGTGGAGGAGGGCATGGTATTTGCCATCGAGCCCACGATTCTGTATGAAGAGGGTCCGGCGATCATCTCGGAGGACAACTACGTGGTGACCGCCGAGGGACCCGAGCTCCTCGGAGAACCGCAGAGGGAGCTCATCCTGATAAGCTGACGGGGACGCGCACGTATGACGACCTACATACTGAAACGGCTGTTGCAATCGATACCCGTGATCTTCGGGATTACCGTGCTCTCGTTCGCGATCATGAAGCTCGCGCCCGGCGATCCGCTCGCCAACTTCGTCGATCCGACGATCAACATACAAGACCTTGAAGAGTCTCGCGCCGCGCTCGGTCTCAGCGATCCGTGGTACGTGCAGTACTACCACTGGCTGAACGAGGTAGTCAGGGGCAACCTCGGGTACACGTACGCGGGCAACCATTCGATCCGCGATCTGATCGTCCGGCGGTTGCCGAATACGGTCATCCTGACCCTCTCTGCGTTTGTGCTGAGCTTCGCCGTTGGGGTGCCCATCGGCGTGTGGGCGTCGGTGAAGAAGAATACGCGCGTCGACTACGGGCTGACGGTCTTCTCGCTCGTCGGCGTTGCGATCCCGTCGTTCTTCTTCGGGTTGCTGATGATCTACCTCTTCAGCATCATTCTGGGCGTCTTCCCGTCGGGCGGGATGCTCGACGTGCGCGCGCGTCACTCCGGCATCGCCCTCGTGCTCGACATCGCCCACCATCTCGTCTTGCCGGCGATCGTGCTCTCGCTGGGCAATATCGCGACGGTGAGCCGGTTCACGCGCTCGAACATGGTGGACGTGCTCAAGGAGGACTACATCCGCACCGCCCGTGCGAAGGGTATTCGGCGCAAGGCGATCATCTACAAGCACGCGTTCCGCAACGCGCTCATTCCGGTGATCACGATCTTCGGTCTCTCGATCCCCTTCCTGTTCAGCGGCGCCTACATCACCGAAAGCATCTTCAATTGGCCCGGGATGGGGAGCCTCGGGATCCAGGCGATTCACGACCGGGAGTACGGCATCGTGATGGCGTTGAATCTCATAACGGCAACGCTGGTGCTTATGGGTAATCTCACGGCGGACATTCTCTACGCCGTCGCCGACCCCAGGATCAGGCATTAGGAGCGCCGAGATGAGACTCTTTCAGGAGAACAGTTTCTACGATCTCGCGTACCGACGCTTCATCCGGAACAAGCTTGCGATCATCGGCGCGGCGGTCACGCTCGTCTTCGTGTTCATCGCAGTATTCGCTCCGGTGCTCACGCCCTACGGGCCCTCCGAGTTCTTCCTCACCGCCGACGGGGGAACCTACGACCGGTACGCCCCGCCGAGCGCCGAGCATCTGCTGGGCACCGATCGGCTCGGCCGCGACGTCCTCACCCGCGTGCTCTACGGTGCGCGCGTCACCATCGTCGTGGCCTTCGCCGCGGTGCTCATCTCCACGGTGATCGGCACGATCGTGGGGCTCATCTCCGGGTACTTCGGAAAGCTCCTCGACTCGGTGCTGATGCGCATCGTCGACGTGGTGATCTCCTTCCCGGTGCTCTTCCTGCTGATCTCCATTTCGACGATCCTCGAACCGTCGCTTTGGATCGTCGTCTTCGCGATCGGCTTCGTGCGCTGGACGAACACCGCCAGGCTCGTGCGTGGCGAGGTGCTGCGGATCAAGCAGCTCGATTTCATCTCCGCGGCTCGGGGGTGCGGCTCGCTGTCGCCGAAGATCATCGCTCGGCACATCATGCCGAACATCCTCGCGCCGGTCATGGTTCAGGTCACGATCGGCACCGCGCAGGCGATTCTCATGGAGGCGTCGCTGAGCTTTCTGGGCGTCGGTGTCCAGCAGCCGACCCCCAGTTGGGGGAACATGCTGATCGACGCACAGCGGTCGATCGTCCTGCGCGACATGCCGTGGGTCTGGTTGCCGCCTGGTATGGTCACGCTCCTGCTCGTCCTGGGGATCTACTTCCTCGGCGACGGGTTGCGCGACGCATTCGACCCGAAACAATAGGAACGCGCGTGAGCTCAAACGATATTCTGCAGGTCAGAGACCTCACCGTTCAGTTCAAGACCGAATCCGGGACGTTCACCGCGATCGAGAACGTGAGCTTCACCCTTGGCGAGCAGCGCACGCTCGCGATCGTCGGCGAGTCCGGCAGCGGCAAGAGCGTCACGGCGCTCGCGATCATGCAGCTGCTCGCCGACAACGGCAGGATCACGAGCGGCGAGATCACACTCGACGGGGAGGACATCCTCGCGCTGCCCCGGCACGAGGTCCAGCACCGCATTCTCGGGCAGCAGATCTCCATGATCTTCCAGGAGCCCATGACGGCGCTGAACCCCATCCTCAAGGTGGGCGACCAGATCACGGAGGTGCTGCTCGAGCACCAGCACGTGACGAAGAAGCAGGCGTACGCGCGCGCGATCGACGTGTTGCGCGAGGTGGGTATCCCGTCGCCCGAGGAGCGGATCCACCAGTACCCGCACGAGCTCAGCGGCGGAATGCGGCAGCGGGTGATGATCGCGATGGGGCTCGTGTCCGAGCCCAAGGTCATGATCGCCGACGAGCCTACGACTGCGCTCGACGTTACTATTGAGGCGCAGATCCTCGAGCTGCTCGAAAAGCTGAAGGAGGTGTTCAGGACGTCGATCCTCTTCGTCACGCACGACCTGAACGTCGTCGCAGACGTCGCCGACGACGTCATCGTGATGTACGCGGGCCAGATCGTCGAGCGAGGGAGCGTGATCGACGTCTTCGAGAAGCCGCAGCATCCCTACACGCGCGGGCTGCTGTCGGCGATGCCGACGCTCGAGGGCACCTCCGGCGACCTGCCTACGATCCGCGGCGTCGTCCCGTCGATCGCCAATCGACCCGCCGGCTGTCGGTTCCACAACCGGTGCGAGTTCGCCTGGGAGCGCTGCCGCGCGGAGGCGCCGGCGGTCCACAGGGTTGGTGATCAGGACGTGCGGTGCCACCTGT
>CAZVEF010000072.1:0-11548 GCA_964625715.1 uncultured Spirochaetaceae bacterium
GGGCGGCTTCGTCGTCGTGAGCGCCGCGAAGACCGGCCGGTAGCAGTCGCCGTACCGGCACCGCGGGACGCGCGGAGAGCGCAGCCGCGCGAGAAAGGCCGCGCCGAGCTCTTCCCAGGCCACGACAGCCCGTACCGCGAGCGCGCGGCCGCCGCGCGCCGGGTTCGTCGCCGCGCCGCGCGGGTAGAGCGCGGCGCGAAGCGCGTTCCACGTTCCGAAGGCGTTGACGCGCAGCCACTCGTGCGGCGGTCCGAGACGCGGGTGCGGCGGCGCGCCCCACATCAGGGGACGCGCCCGCGCCTGCTCCTCGCTCACCGCGTCGGTGAGGCGCAGCGTGTAGCGCTCGGAAAGCGCGCCGATGATCGACGCGCCCATCGATCCGCCCGCCCCGATGATACAGACCTTGCCACCCTCTACCGCGGGCATCCCCTACTCCCCCAACCTTCGGCTGCGCCGCGTGAAAGACTCGAAGGTGTGCTTCGCCTCCCACCCGAGCAGGCGCTTCGCCTTCCCGGCGCGGTACTTGCCCATGGGCAGATCGGCGCAGACGAAGAAGCGCTCGTTGGGGCGCTCCATCCGTGGCGCGCGCAGTGCGGCGATGAAGGCGGATGCGAGGTCCTCCCACGCGGTGGAGAACGGGATGACGACATTCCCGTCGCGGTTGTCGAAGGCGTCGTGCGGGCGAAGCCGCGAGACGAGGAGCGTCATGACGTCCATGTCGTGCTCGCGCGCGAAGGCGTCGGCGGCCTCGTAGGAGAGGTGCTTCGAGAGCGGGTAGAGACCGGCGCCGGCGCGGAAGGGGGCGTCCTCGTCCACGCCGAACTCGTAGCGGTAGTCGCCCTCGAAGTCCATGCCGGCTACGTTCACCGGCCCGGTGGCGATCACGCGTTTCACCCCGTGGCGCGCGCTCGCGCGCAGGATGTTCCAGCTCCCGCCCAGATTTACGCGGAAGGCGGCCGGGCGGTTCGTTCGGTTCACGGTGATGTTGATCACCGCGTCGCAGCCCTCGACCGCGCGGTCGACCTGGTCGTAGTCGGTGACGTCGACCTGGACCCACTCGTGTGGGGAATCGAGGCGGGGGTGCGGCGGAGCTCCCTTCATGAGCGGTCGCTCGCGGACCTGCGCCTCGCTCATGATATCTGCGAGGCGGAGGGTGTAGAGCTCGGCGAGCGGACCGATGATCGACGAGCCCATCGGCCCGCCCACCCCGAAGACGCAGACGGTGCCTTCGCGTACCTCAGCCATGGTGCGCCTCCCACCCGAGGATCTCCCGCGCCTGCGTGGTGCCGAACCGCGCGCCTGTGGCGACGTGAAAGACGCGCCACCGGTAGCCGGGCACCGTGAACCGGAGCTCGAGTGCGCGCATCACCGCGGCGACGGCGTCGTCCGGGTGCGTCTCGCGCTCGGCGTCCTCGCCGAGCGGCAGGAAACGAAGCGCGACGCACCGGATGCCTCCGTGGAGGCAGTACTGTCGCGCGACCTCCTCGGCACAGTAGACGCCGAGCGTCACCGGATCGGTCCCGGGCAGCGGCTTCCACCACTCGTCGACGATGTAGTCGGGATCGTAGCGGTCGAAGAGCGCGAGCGAGCTCGCGAGCACGACGCGGTCGACGCCCGCCTCGCGGGTTGCGTCGAAGAGGTTGTAGGTGCCACGGGCAATCGCGTCGAGGTAGTCGACGGCGTCGGCATCGGCGACCTCGCGCCTCCCCGGCGCCGGGGCGCCGTCGCCCGCGGCGGAAAGCCGCGCGAACGGCGCAAGGTGCACAACGGCCGACACCCCACGACAGCACCGCTCGGCGTCGTCCTCCTCGCGCAGGTCGAGCTCCTCGACCCCCTCGGCGGCGTGCCCGTCGGCGCGCGCGAGCGGGCCCGCGCTGTAGAGGTGAAGCTCGTGCAGCCCTTCGAGCCGGTCGACGACGAGCCGGCCGAGATCGGTCCCGGCCCCGACGATGGAGATCTTCATGGCGGCTCCTTTCACCTATTGTCCCGGAAACGCGCCGCCGCGCAAGGCGGTGGAATGCTATCGGCAGCCGAGGGCGATCGCGAGCGCGCGGCAGACGGCCTGCATCGTCGCGTCGTCGGCGTGTCCGAGGCAGGTGCGAAGTCGGCTCCGCGACACCGTCTGGACGTGGTCGAGGTTGATCGCCGAATCGTGCTTCAGTCCCACCGCGGGCCCGACGACGACCTCACTCGGTGCGCCGTGAATCGTCGACGTGACCGGCGCGACCGTGACCGTGTCGAGGAGCGGTATTACGTCGTCACGACTGAGGACGACCACCGGTCTTCGCTCGTCGGGGTTCTTGAGCTCGTAAAGCCAGAGGTCGCCACGATTCACTCGGGGGGCCACTCGCCCTCCTCGCCCCAGCCGTCGAGCTCGTGCGCGAGGTCGCGGCGATCGCCGTACGCCTCGCGGTAACGCCGCGCGATCTCCTCGTTCTCTCGCCGGGCAAGGTACTCGAACACCGCCTGCCGGATAACCTGCGATCGCCCGCGCTCACGGACCTCCTCGCTCTGCGCGAGTCTCTTCAGAAGCGATTCGTCGAGCATGACCTGTACGGGCTTCATGTACATAGAATATATCGATGTATTACGTTGGTCGATCATGTCGATTGCCGACGTCGGCCGAATACCGCCAGCACGCACCCGGCACGAGCCGCCGCTGGACGGCCGGCGCTTCGCCGGCTAAGGTCGGCCGATGTCCACGCCGCGCTCATCGCGCGTGAGATGCTCGCGCCGGGCGAGTCGACCTTCGCGGTCATCACCGTGCGCCCGAACGATCTCGCCCGCTACGACGTCGGGCGCCCGGCGTGGCGGATCGAGCCGGGCGAGCACGCGCTACGCGTAGGGTTCTCGAGCGCCTGCGTATACGGACAGTGAGGCTTGTCGACCTTTCCCGCCTCCATCTTGCCGGCAGTCTCGTGGGGATCGGTGAACCCGAAGGCGTAGGTGAGCGGGCGGCTGCCCAGGCACCCCTTGAACCGGTCGTTCTGCGCGAGATCGTGCTTGCCGACCATCGCGACCCGGTAGCCGGCGTAGCGAAGACGCTGGTAGTACGTCGTGTGCGACAACGGCGAGAACGCCTCGTTGTCGAGCGCCCCGGTTCGAAACGGGTAGAGCCCGGTCGCGAGGTCGATCGCGGGCGTGCGAACGAAATCGGCCCCGGCGGCGACTTGCCACGCCGCTGCCTCCGTACCATCGTACCAGCGGAGGCTGAGATGGGCGAAGAGCATCCGAACATTGTCGTCTTCCTCACCGACGATCACGGGCAGTGCGCGGCCGGCTGCTACGGCAAGCGCGAGGTGCGCACGCCGTGGATCGAAGCGGATCACCACGGACGCGGCGCTTCGGTTCATCGATCGCGCTGCCGGGGACGGGGGCATGGAGCGGTCGGGGCGGCGGACGGACAGCGGCGCCCACGCCGAAGAGGCGCCCTTCTTCGCCTTCGTCGGGCTCGTCTCCACACACAGCCCCTATCGCGACCATCCGCCGCGCCTGGACGCGAGCTACCGCGACGCGCCCGCTCAACATGCTCGAGGAGTCGATCCGGATCCCGATGGTCTTCGGCGCGTGGTCGCAGCTTTTCGCGCAGCAGGTACGCAGCGAGTTCGTCGATCACGCCGATCTGTTCGAGACGCTGTGCGCCGTGGCGGGTGCGACGCCGAACGCCCCGAACGCCGGGCGCGGCGAGCAGGAGTAGGCGCTCCTCTGCCCGGCATCACCGCGAAACTACAGCGGCTGCTCCGGCCCCTCCACGTGCCCCGCTTCCATCAGGCCGATCAGCGCCATCAGGCCGCCCCAGTGGTAGAACCGATCGCTGTCGCGCTTGTCGCAGCCCCACCCGGTCGTCGCCGTGTAGTTTTCGTGGACGTGCCCGTTCTCGCGCCACTCTCGAAGGAGGAGCTCCTTCGACTTGTCGGCGAGCACGCGGCTCGCGTCGGCAAGGCCGTGGCGACGCAGCCCCAGGTAGACGAGGAAGTTCATGGGCGCCCAGATCTTGCCTCGCCAGTAGCGCTGCTCCGGGTAGGCGGGATCGTTGCGCGCGATCGAGGGGAGGATCCACTCGCCGGCGAACTCGTCCTCGTTGAAGAAGTGCTCGTCGATCATGCGGCGCGCCTGCGCAGGGCTCACAACATCGGTCAGGAGCGGGTAGAAGTTCGTGGGGCTCAGCCTGGGGCTCGGCTCTCCGGTGTCGGTACGGAGGTTGAGGAAGATGCCCGCCTCCTCGTTCCAGAGGCCGGCGAGGCCGCGGCTGTACGCGTCGGCGCGGTCGCGGAGCTCGGCGGCAGCCTCCGCGCGACCGGTGACGTCTGCGAGCTCGGCGAGCATCCGGCAGTCGGCGACGTACATGCTCGTCAGGCCCACGTCGGCGAGCATCATGCAGTGCTTCTCGTGATCGAAGGGCACGTCGTCGTACATGGGCGAGTTGTCGAGCCCCGACTCGAGCGCCCCGCCGTGCGTGTCGCCTACGCCGCGGATCTGCGACATCGACTTGAACCGGGACTCGAAGGGATCGGAGCCCCACGCGAGGAGGCCGTCGGCGATCCGGCGATGGTCGTTCCACCATCGGTTCCAGACGAGGAGGTCGTCGAAAACCTCGTCGACGAGCCACGCCTCGCGGTACTTCCGGTAGACCTCGCGCACCGCGAGCGTGCCGACCGGGGGCTGCGAACGGTCCTCGCTCTTGAACTCGGCGTCGCCGGCGAAGTTCGGGACGAAGCCGCGATCGGTCTTCTCGCGGGTGATTTCGATCGCGTTCGAACAGGCGAGCTCCTTGAAGTCCGGCGCGGCGATCATCGCGCCGAAGTAGGTGTCCCAGCAGAAGAGGACGTACCCGCCCCAGTTGCGGTTCCAGATCCGGCTGACCGGCGTGACCATGCGGTCCTTCTTCGGCTCGTAGATCGTGTCCCACGCCATGCAGCTCTGCATCGCGTCGTACGCCTCGGCGAGCTCGCCGAAGCGCTCGCGCGACCGTTCGTGCTCGGCGCGCCGACGAGCAATGATCGCCTCGATCTCTTCGACCGTCCGCTGGTCGCCGGTCGAGATCCCGACCCGGTCGACGAGGTCGACTGCAAGGTAGGGCGTCATCGTCTCCACGTTCGTCTCGTCGACCTCGGCCGCGGTGACGTGCGCGCGAAACGTCCGCCCGCCGACCTGCGAGACGAGCGCTCCCTGTTCGCGCGACAGGGTTCCCGGCCGATTCCAGAGCAGGCCCGATTCGAGCACGAGCGTGAGCGGGTACTTCTGATTCTCCTCCGCGACGACGAGGACGACGAGGTCGTCGCCCTCGGTTCCGGTGGTGACGCGGACCTTCGTGTTGCGCCAGCTCATCGTGAGCTCGGAGAAGCTCCCGTCGTAGGCGTGCCCGCCGGGATGGATCTGCTCCTCGTGCTCGCCTCTTCGCCCGACGAGTCCCCATCGCAGGTGGCGGGGCAACCAGGTCGTGCCGATCTCGTGCTCCTTGAACCCGATGTTGAGCGCGAACCCCTCGGGCATGTGCACCCAGGAGAGCACGCTCGCGTTGTTCCACGTGTTCCACCCCCGGATCACCCGGGCCTTCATCTCGTCGTACTGTTTCATGGTGTCCTCACCTCTCGTATAGCATCTGAGGGCGCGGGTGTCGATGCTGATCGACGCGAATCGTGTATACTGAAGCACGAGGCGAAAAAGGGCCGTAGTATGGGTGTGATCGTCGACGGACAGCTCAAGCTCACCTACCAGGAGTACCGGCACTTCCCCGAGGATGGGCGGCGCCACGAGCTCATCGACGGGGAGCACTACGTGACACCAGCACCCGGAACGGGACACCAGGCGGTCTCGGGACGAATCTTCGCCCAGCTCTTTCGCGGTATCGAGGAGGCCGGACTCGGTCGGGTCTTCACGGCGCCCACGGACGTCGAGCTGTCCGACGTCGACATCGTCCAGCCCGATCTCGTCGTGGTGATGCGCGACCGCGAGCGCATCATCTCGCCGAGCCGGATCATCGGCGCGCCCGACCTCGTCGTGGAGATCGTCTCACCATCCACCGCCGCGCGCGATCGCGAGCTCAAGCGGCTGCTCTACGAGCGATCCGGCGTGCCGGTCTACTGGCTCGTCGACCGCGACGCGCAGGAGGTCACAGTCCTTGTGGCCGATGCGCACGGCCGCGGGGGCTACCGCGAGACCGGACGGTACCGTGACCGCGTGCCGTTCGCACGAGGCGAGGTAACCGCGGAGGTCGACCTCAGCCGGGTGTGGTGACGCACCCCGGTGGCCCTACTCCCGCAGCCGGCTCAACTCATCGATCAGCACCGCGTCCGCCGGCGGCCTGCCGAAGTCGGGGATCTTGCGGAGCTCGCCGCCGGCCATCGCCGACTCGTGCGCGACGATCCCCGGCGCGTTGTAGCGCGCCGCCTGCCAGACGTTGTTGGGCGTGAGCTTGCCGGTCTCGAGCGCTTCCATGAAGTCCACGACGAGAAACTGGTGGCTGCCGGCGTGCTTGTTCGGAAGACCGACGAACTCGGCCGGCAGGCGCTCGACCGGGTGGAGCGGGCCCACGTCGTTGTGGACCCGGCCGATGAAGCTCCGCGGAAGGTCGCCCAGGTTCTCCTCGGTGATCTCGACGCCGGGAAGCTCGCGCACCCAGCTCGCGTCTTCCTTGTCGCGCGTCGTTTCGTCCATGAGCTTGTACGTATCGGGATCGCCGGCCGACCAGTCGTGCTCCGGGATGTTCAGGTGCGTGAGCACCGCGCCGCCGGCGTGCTCCTCGTAGGCGCCGAGCGTGCCCATCGTCGTCTGGCGGCTCTCGCCGGCGCCCACGCGCCGGTACTCGTTGATGCGGGCGGTCCCGCCGTCGGAGGTGCGAAAGAGCCCGGTCTCGTTGCTGAAGGGATTCTTCCAGAGGCTGATCGACGGGTCGAAGACGCCGTCCGGGTGGTGATCCTCGTAGCCGAAGCAGGCGACCTCGGTCATCCGGCGAAAGGTCACGCCGAGGACGTGGCTCACCGAGTGCGTCGGGTAGAGCATCGGCGGGAAGCTCGCGGTCCGCTTCCACTCCTCGCCGCCTGAGAAGTGGAAGAAGCGGTAGAAGTTGGCCATGTCGTGGTAGTAGTGGCCCTCTCCGTAGACGAAGTCGCCGAAGTAGCCTTCGGCGAACTTCCGGCGGCAGTAGATCGTCTGGGGTCTGTAGTAGCTCGTCTCGCCGAGATTGTACGTGAGTCCCGTCTCCTCGACCGTCTTCACGAGCTCGTCGAGCTCCTCGACGGTGACCGCGGCCGGGACCGCCGAGTAGACGTGCTTGCCCGCCTCGAGCGCCTGAATCGCCTGCGGCGCGTGGAGCCACCGCTGCGAGAAGAGCGCGATCGCGTCGACGTCCGACGCGCAGAGCTCGTCGAGCGAGGTCATCACCCGCCTGAGGCCGTACGTCTTCGCCATCTCTTCGGCCCGCTCGCGGCGCATGTCCGCCGGCACGACCTCGTCGACGAGCGGATGCGCGTTGAACAGCTCGACGAAGTGAACGCCGAAGTTGCCGCAGCCGAGTACTCCGATCTTGTAGCCCATAGTTCCTCGCTTTCGGCCGTCTTTGCGGCCTCAGGTACCAGACTACCATCGATCGAACCGAAGCGCGATTGCGAATGCGTGCGATTCGTGTCGGGGATGTGCTGTTGCCCCGGTCACCGCAGGTCGGATGGACGATCCACCATGGGCAGGAGCGTACGGGAAGGGGCGCCGCCTACCCGAACACGAGTCGCCACAGCGCCCACGCCGCGCCCACCGTCGCGAGGACGACGAGCACGTACGGCAGGAGCACGCGCAGCGCGGCGACGATCATGATGAGCGTGTCGCTGAACTTCCAGCGAGGCTCGGGGTGCGAGGAGGAACGACCGTCGGACCGTGGAGGCCGATTCGAACCGCAATGAAACGAATAGACGAGCCCGGGATGACGTACGGCGACCGCGCCCGGCCGGCGACGGGAGCGTGCCCGAAAGCCGGCTTCCCGCCTCACGATGGCGCACCGTCGGCTCCGGCCGCCGCGAGACTCTTCTCCGGCTCGTGCACGAGGTGGCACGCCACGTGGCGTCCGGTGTCGGTCGGGAGCAAGCGGGGCACGACCTCCCGGCACACGTCCATGGCGAACGGGCAGCGCGTGTGGAACGGGCACCCCGGGGGCGGGTTCGCGGGACTGGGAACGTCGCCGCTGAGGACCGCGCGCGAATGACGGTTCGCCGGATCGCTCACCGGGACGGCCGCGAGGAGCGACTGGCTATACGGGTGCAGCGGTTCGCGGTAGAACTCGCGCTTCTCGGCGACCTCGACGAGTCGACCCAGATACATCACCCCCACGCGGTCGGCAATGTGCCTCACGACGCTCAAGTCGTGGCTGACGAAGAGGTAGGTCAGGTCGAGCTCCTCCTGGAGGTCCTCGAGGAGGTTGATGATCTGGCTCTGGATGCTGACGTCGAGCGCCGAAATGGGCTCGTCGGCGACGATGAAGCGAGGGTCGAGCGCGAGCGCGCGAGCGATGACGACGCGCTGCCGCTGGCCGCCGGAGAACTCGTGCGGGTAGCGGTCGGCATGATACGTCTGCAGGCCGCAGAGCGACAGCACCTCGCCCACCCGCCTTTTCGCCGCCGCGCCCTGCGCGATATCGTGGACGTGCAGGATCTCGCGGATCGCCGCGCCCACGGTCATCCGCGGGTTGAGCGCGCTGTACGGGTCCTGGAAGACGATCTGCATCTCCTTGCGGAGCGCGCGCATGCGGTCGGCATCTGCCGCGTAGACGTCCTCGCCGTTGTAGTGCACGCTCCCGGACGTCGCGTGCAGGAGCCTGAGAATCACCTGACCGGTGGTGCTCTTCCCGCAGCCGCTTTCGCCTACAAGACCGAACGTCTCTCCCGGGTAGATGTCAAAACTCACCCCGTCGACCGCCTTCACGTGCCCGGTGACGCGGCCGAAAACGCCGCTCTTGATGGGAAAGTGCTTCTTCAGATCACGGACCGACAGGACCGGGCTCGTCGCACTACTCATGGGCTCCCCCTGAAGCCGGTACCGGATCGTCGCCCTCCGCGACGGCGTGCAGCGGTGCGGCCCCGTCGGCCGGCACGTTCTCGTGGAGCCAGCAGCTCACCGCGTGTCCTTCCTTCAGCGTGCGCCGTGGCGGCATGGTCGCCTGGCAGACCTCCATCGCGTGCGGACATCTCGGATGGAAGGGGCAGCCGCCGGGCATCTCGAGCGGATTCGGAACGTTTCCCGGAATGTAGAGCAGGCGGTCCTGCTCAATGTCGATCGCGGGACGGCTTCGAATCAGCCCCTGCGTATAGGGGTGCTGCGCCTCGTGGAAGAGCGTAAAGACATCGGCCTCCTCCACGACCTTCCCGGCGTACATGACGAGCACGCGGTCGGCCATCTCCGCGATAACGCTCAGATCGTGAGTGATGAACAGGACCGAGGTCTGGATGCGCCGCTGCAGTTCCTGCATGAGCTTCAGGATCTGCGCCTGGATCGTGACGTCGAGCGCCGTCGTCGGCTCGTCGGCGATCAGAAGCTTGGGATTGCAGCTAAGCGCCATCGCGATCATCGCACGCTGGCGCATGCCGCCGGAGAAGCGGTGCGGGTACTCGTCGATCACCTCCTCTGCGCGGGGAATCCCGACGAGCTTGAGCATCTCGATCGCCCGAGCGCGCAGAGCGCTTCCGGTGAGCTGCTGATGGAGCTGGATCGCCTCCATGAGCTGACTCCCGATCGTGAACACGGGATTCAGGCTCGTCATGGGTTCCTGGAAGATCATGGCGATGTCGTTCCCGCGGATACGGCGAAGCTCTTCCGACGAGAGCTTCAGCAGGTCGGTCCCGTTGAAGATGATCTCACCGGCGTCGATCGAGGCGGGAGGGGTCGCGAGCAACTGGAGGATACTGAGCGAGGTGACCGTCTTGCCGCACCCGCTCTCGCCCACGAGGCCGACGACCTCGCCCGGCTTGATCGACAGCGAGACGTCGTCAACCGCCTGGACGCGTCCGTCCTCGGTGCGGAAGCTCGTGCGAAGATTTCGGATCTCGAGCAGATTCTCCATGGTCAGTGCCGTCCTCTCACCGTGTCTTGGGGTCGAGCGCGTCGCGCAGCCCGTCGCCGACCAGGTTGAAGCCGATCACCATGAACAGAATCGCGAGCCCGGGGAACGTCGTCAGGTGATGGGCGGTTCGGATGTACTCGCGGCCGTCCGAGAGGATCGCCCCCCACTCCGGCGTGGGAGCCTGCGCACCCAGCCCGAGAAACCCGAGACCGGCGGCCCACAGGATCGCGGTCGCGATCTGGAAGGTGCTCTGGACGATCACCGGCGCGATGCTGTTGGGCAGGATGTGCCGAAAGATGATGCTGAAGTCGCCGATGCCGGCCGCCTGCGCGGCGGTCACGTAGCTCTGCTCCTTCGCCGCGAGCACCGACCCGCGCACCAGACGCGCGTAGATGGGAACGCTCGCGATCCCGGTGGCGATCATGACGTTCGTCACCCCGACTCCGAGCACGGTGACCACGACGATCGCGAGCAGGATACCGGGAAAGGCGATCATGATGTCGATGAACCGCTGCACGATGATGTCGAGCTTGCCGCCGTAGTATCCGCTGATCGCGCCGATGGGTACGCCGATCAGGATCCCGATCGCGACCGAGATCAGCCCGATGCCGAGCGAGATCCGCCCGCCGTAGAGCATGCGAGTGAGCAGGTCACGCCCCAACTCGTCGGTGCCGAGCGGATGCCCCCAGCTCGCCGGCTGGAGCCTGTCGGGGAGCGACGTGTCGGTGGGGCTCTGGTTCGTGATGAGCGGCGCGCCGAGCGAGGCGACGACGAAGAGCCCGATGATCACCAGGCCGATCACGGCTCCACGATTACGAAGCAGGTGTCGCATCACCGCTCGGATCTCGGTCTGCTGACGGCCCTCCGGCCGTGACGCTTCCCGGGGTTCGGGTTCGAGTACCGGTGCTTCACTCATGGTTCGGGCCTCCTGGGAACGCGATCATGTCTCCTCCTGCCCCTGGTAGTGGATGCGGGGATCGAGGAACGCGTAGATGATGTCGACGACGAGATTGATGAGGACGAACAGGAACGCAAGCAGCATCACCGTCCCCTGCACGACCGGATAGTCGCGTCGAAGGATCGCGTCGACGAGGAGTCGTCCCACGCCCGGCCACGCGAAGACCGTCTCGGTGAGCACCGCTCCACCGAGCAGAATCCCGAACTGCAGGCCGAGCACCGTCACCACCGGGATCAACGCGTTCTTGAGCGCATGCTTGTAGATCACCATGCGCTCGCCAACGCCCTTCGCGCGCGCGGTCGTGATATAGTCCTGCCGCAGCACATCGAGCACGCTCGAGCGGGTGATGCGCGCCATGAGCGCGGCGCTCGCCATGCCCAGCGTGATACTCGGCAGGATGAGGTGCTCAATGCCCCCTATACCGGTGGCCGGAAGCACCCGCAACTGAACCGCGAAGAGCAGCTGCAGCATGAGCGCGATCCAGAAGACCGGCGCCGCGACGCCCACGAGCGCAGCGAACATGCTCGCGTTGTCGAAGATCGAGT
>CAZVEF010000073.1:0-11501 GCA_964625715.1 uncultured Spirochaetaceae bacterium
CGGGTCCGCATTGTAGCGCGCAGCCGGCGATCGCGCCAGCGCCTGCGATTGCCGCCCGTCTCGCTGCACAGTCGCCGGGATCCTGCTTTTGACACGGCGCGCGAACCGTGCTACCGATAGCGGCAAGGAGTGAACATGCCGAAATACAGCGTCATCACCGGATTCCTCGGCCAGACGAAGGACCGCTTTCATACGTACAACGAGAATCGTGACCTCGACGAGAAGCTCGCGGTTGCGAAGGAGATTCCCGGCTACTCCGCGGTGGAGGTCGTCTACCCGTACGAGACGAAGGACGCCTCGGTCTTGACGTCGCTGCTCGAGAAGCACGGCCTCCAGGCGAGCGCGATCAACGTCAACGTCAAGGGCGAACCCGAGTTCGTCGCCGGGGGAATCACCTCGCCGAGGAAGGAGGTGCGCCGCAAGGCGATCGGGTTCATCACCGAGGCGATGGACTTCGCCGCGGAGGTCGGCGTGAACCGGGTTACCTGCTGCCCGCTCGGCGACGGGTTCGAGTTCGCCTTTCAGACCGACTACCGGCAGGCGTGGACGCACCTGTGCGACGCCTTCGGCGAGGGGGCGGGCCACCGATCGGACGTGGTGCTGCACATCGAGTACAAGCCGAAGGAGACGCGCCGCAAGTGTTTCGTCGCGCGCGCGGCCGACGCGCTGTGCCTGATCCATGACATCGGCGCTGAGAACCTCGGCGTGACGATCGACTACGGCCATTCGATCTACGCCGGCGAGCACCCGGCGGAGGCGCTGTCGATGCTCCACTACTCCGGGCATCCCTACTACGTCCATATCAACGACAACGACAAGAGCTGGGACTGGGACTTCTTCACCGGGAGCCACACGCTGCTCGAGTACGTCGAGTTCGTCTACACCATGAAGGAGCTCGGCTACGACGATTACATCACCTCCGACACCCACCCCACGCGTTGGGACATGAGGCGGATGTTCGAGATCAACGCGCGGCTGACCGACAAGATCTGGACGCTGCTCGACACCGTCGGGATGGAGGAGATCGCGAAGCTGATCGACAACGAGGACTATCCGACGACGTGGCGATTCATCGAGGAGAAGATCCTGGGGTGGGAGTAGGCGCACGCGTCTCGCGGTGCTCGCTGCTCTGCGCGCCCGTTTGACACGCCGGGCTTCGCCCGCGAGAGTATCGTATGATCATCTGTATAGGAGAGTCGCTGATCGATTTCGTGCCGCAGGAGGATCGACGCGCCCGAGCGGCAGGTAGTGACAGCGGGGCCGTTGATCGCGCCGCCGGCGACGGCGGAGGCCCGGCCGCCTCTGCTACGGCGTTGCCGCTCTACCGGCCGGTCGCCGGCGGCTGCCCCTACAACTGCTCGATCTCCGCGGCCCGGCTGGGGGCCGATGTTGCCTTCGCCGGGACGGTATCGACCGACTTCTTCGGCGACCAGATCGTAGGCCGGCTCCGGGCGAATCGCGTCGGACTCGATCTCGTCTCGCGCGTCGATGCGCCCACCACGCTCGCCTTCGTCAAGAAGGCCGCCGACGGGTCGGCACGCTACGCGTTCTTCACGAACGGGGCAGCTGACCGGACGTTGTCGCCGGGCCATATCCCGCTGCCGCTGCCGGGCAAGGCGATCCTCCAGATGGGCTCCATCTCGATCATCCCCGACCCCGAGGGCACGACTATTCTCGAGCTCGCGGAGGCGGAGCACGGGGATCGCATCGTAGCCTTCGACCCCAACGTTCGCGAGACGCTCGCCTCCGATCACGCGGACTACCGCGCGCGGATCGAACGGGCGCTCGCCGCGACAAGCCTCCTCAAGGCGAGCGACGAGGATCTGGCGTGGATCTACCCCGACCGCTCGTTCGACGAGGCGCTCGCGCGCGTGCTCGAGCTGGGCGTGCGGCTCGTCGTGGTGACCCGGGGCGCGGAGGGGAGCGATGCAATCACCGCCGCAGACCGCGTTCACGTCGACGCCGAGAAGGTCGAGGTTTCCGACACGATCGGAGCCGGCGACTCGTTCCTTGCGGCGCTCCTCGTCTGGCTCGACGAGCACGGGATCCTCGACGATCAGGCGCTCGGGGAGCTCGGCGGCGAGGAGCTCGCGGATGTGCTCGGGTTCGCGTCGAAGGTCTCGGCGATCACGTGCACGCGCGTCGGAGCCGACCCGCCGTATCGCGACCAGCTCGTCGGGCGGTAAGCGCGCCGCGAGTCAGAGGTAGGCGACGAGCGTGAAGAGCCCCAGCCCGAAGACGAAGAACAACAAGACGGTACGAAGCTCCGGGGCCACGCGCTCGATCCGATGGGCGGTGCTGCGGCCGAACGGTGTGCGAATCGCGAGGTAGAGCGCGACTCCGAGGGCGAGGATGGGCAACGCGCTTGCGAGCTTCGCGAGGCCGAAGAAGCTCGTCGGTACGGCTGCTGCGTCGGCACCGACCGGCGACCCGGCGAGGAGCCGGGCGAGGGTTTCGGCGATCGGCCGGGCAAAGAGCCCCGTGGCGAGACACAGGAGGCCGAGCACCGCGACCGGCACGGTGACGAGCGGACCCGGTCCGCGCTTGCGGGTCGAGTCGTCCGCGCAGGAGCCTGGTGACGCCGGGCGCGGGCCGGGGGCCACGATGCGGGAGATCTTGATGAACGACGCCGTGGTGCCCACCGCGGTGATCCAGAGCAGGGCGTAGGCCGGGTGTCCGGCGAGCGCCTGCGAGATGAGCTGTTTGCTCGCGAAGCCGTTGAACGGCGGCACACCCGCGATCGAGAACGCTCCCACGATGAACGACACCGCGAGCAGGGGGGATCGGCGCCCGATCGGCTCCATTTCGTAGAGGTTGCGCGTGCCTGTCATCGAGATAGCGGTTCCCGCCACGATGAAGAGCAGGCTCTTGAAGAGCGCGTGGTGCACCGCGTGCGCGAAGGCGGCGGTCGTCGAAATCGCGGTCGCCGCGCCGAAGGCCGCGAGGACATAGCCCATCTGCGAGATGGAGTGATAGGCGAGCAGCCGCTTGGCATCGGTCTGGGCGAGCGCCCAGATGACCGCGAGAAGCGCGGTGACAGCGCCGATCCACAGCAGTAGCCCGTTGAGGTAGGCGGCACGAAACGTGACGAGGATCCGCATCATCGCGAAGAACGAGACCTTGATGAGCACGCCGGAGAGGATCGCGCTCACCGGATGCGGCGCGTACGCGTGCGCCTCCGGCAGCCACGTGTGGAACGGCATGAACGCGGTTCGCACTCCAATGCCCACGCACAGCGTCGCTACCGCGACGTGGATGCTCGTCGTCCTCGCGAGGTCGGGTGTGTCGACCGACGAACGAATCACTGCGAGCGAGAGTGCGCCGAAGTCGCGGTAGACGAGGAAGACGCCGAAGAGGAAGAAGAGAATTCCTACCGAGCTCAGCAGCAGGTACTTCAGGCTCGCGAGCAGCCCGTCGTCGGTGCGGTCGAAGGCGATGAGCACGTACGCAGATATCGCGACGATCTCGAAGCCCACGAACATGGTGAAGATGTCGCCGGTGAGAACCACGACCTCCATGCCGGCGATGAGCAGCATCAGGAAGAACGCGTAGTGCGAGCGGTAGCGGCGGTCGGCGAGCGAGACCAGTACGACTGCCGCTCCGATGACCACGACGAGCGCGGAGCTCAACCACGACAACCCGTTGAGGTGCAGGCCGATTCCGTACGGCTCGGCCCACCCGCCGAGCTCGTAGACCCCGGTCGCGCCGTGGAGGACGATCGGCGCCTGGAGCACGAGCAGTACTGCCATCGCAGCGACCGGCAGATACGCGAGCACCGAGAAGAGCGTCTCGTGCCGGGTGAGCTTTCCGAACATCGCCGCGAGCGCGCCTGCGAACGGCAGCACGACGAGCAGGAGGACGCTATTCATCGGCCTTCCATACCTTCCGTTCGATCTCGCGGGCGTCGAGCGTCCCGTGACGCTGGTAGAGCTGATAGACGAGCGCGAGCGCGAGCGCCACGACGCAGATGCCCACGACGATAGCGGTAAGCATGAGCGCCTGGGGAAGTGGGTCCACCGGCTGCAGGTCCGGCGCGGTGAGGATGGGAGCCGTGTCGCCTGAGAGCGAGCCGAAGAAGACGAAGAAGAGGATGATCGCGCTGTTCATGATACTGAGTGCGATGACCTTCTTGATCAGATTCGGTACCGCGATTACTCCCCACAATCCGACGAGGAAGATCGCGCCGATGAGGTACCAGCTCACCTATCCCTCCTGGAAAAGATGCAGGCAGATGAGGCTCACTCCGGCGGCCACCTTCACGCCGATCAGGACGTTGAGCGTGAAGATGAACGGTGCGCGGAGGAAGATAGACGAGTCGGTATCCGCGAGGAAATCCGCAAGGAAGCGGCCACCGACGAGCAGCCCCGCAAGACCGACGGCGAGGATGAGCGCGAAGGTGATCGCCTCGCTGAGAGCGAGCCGGGCGGTTGGAAAGAAGCGCTCGGCGGCGTGCGCGCTCTTCGCCATGGCGATCAGGATGACGCCGGACGCGATCACGACCCCGCCCTGGAAGCCGCCTCCGGGTGAGACGTCGCCGTAGGTGACGAGGTAGAAGCCGAAGAGGAACATGTAGGGCGCAAGCTTGCGCGACGCGACGTCGAGGATGTCGGTCTTCTTCATCTGCGATGCTCCACGAAGAACGAGACGCCGGAGACGGCGATCAACAGCACGATCGTCTCGCCGAGCGTGTCAAACGCGCGGTAGCCGAGGTAGATCGCGGTCACGAGGTTCTGCGCTCCGGTCTCCTCGACGCCGTTCTCGACGATGTGCTCGCGCAGGGGGGTTCCGATCGGGTGCTCGCCGTCGATCGCGAGGAAGAGCACGAGCGCGACGACGATGAGCGCGACGATCTCAAGCAATCGGCCCACGGTCCCTCCGTTCGGTCTTGGAGACGATCCAGATGAACACGACGGTTCCCACCCCGGTGCCGACTGCCGCTTCGGTGAGGGCTACGTCCGGCGCACCGAGGACGTAGAAGACGAGACAGCTGAGCAAGCTGAACACGCTCGCGAGAACAACCGCCCCCAGGAGATCGCGGACGAGGATCGCCAGGATCGCGACGACGAGCATGAGCACCAGTACGACGTCAACCATCGGGCCCTCCTTCGAGCGTGCGCCGTTCCTCGTAGCTGCGCCGCCAGGGTACGATCTCGCTCTCCCATGCGAAGCGCGCGATGATGTGCGAGGAGATGGGGTTTGTAAGGAAGAAGAAGAGGGTGATGACCACGATCTTGCCGGTCAACGGGCTGAAGCCGCTTGCGATCATACACGCAACGAAGACGGAGAAGACCGATGTGGTGCTGCAGGTGGAGGACGCCTGCAACCGGGTGTAGACGTCGGGGAAGATAAGCACGCCCAGATTGCCCATCAGCGCAAAGACCGCCCCCAGCACCAGGAATACGAGCGCCACCCACGTCATGATTGCTCCGTCCTTCCGCGGAAGTACCGCGCCATCGCGAGGATGCCAATGAACCCGAAGATGTCGTAGACGAGCGCGACGTCCAGGTAATTCGAGCGCCCCTCGCGCACGGCGTAGAGCACGAGCAGCGCGAGGATCTGTGCCGACACGAGGTTGAGTCCGGTCATACGGTCGGCGGTCGTCGGGCCGATCAGGACGCGGATGATGCTCACGACCGTTGAGCCGAGGAAGAAGTAGATCGTGTACAGCAGGAGGTCGTTCATGGCTACGCCCATATGCGCCTCAGGAGTCGTTCGTAGGGGGCGGCGACGAGCTTGCTCGCGTACTTCGAATGCGTCGTCCTCGCGTCGAGCCAGTGGACGATAAGGTGGTCGTCGTCGAGGTAGAGCGTGATCGTCCCGGGGGTCAGCGTGATCGAGCTCGTGAGCGCCACACGCGCGATGTCGGTGCGGAGCCTCGTGCGGAAGTGAACCACTCCGGGGTTGATGCGTCCCCGCAGAATCTGCCAGAGAACCTTGAAGCTCGCGACGTACATGTTGAACACGAGTACGAGGACGAACACGCCGAGGAGCTCGACGCGGGGCAGGTGCGAACGACGGGCCGCCTCGTCGCTCTCAACGAATACCGGAAACGTAACCAGTGCGACGATGGTACTGTGAATGAGCCCCAGGGCGAGCGACCCTGTCGAGAGGTCCCAGGTGAACAGGAGCCACCCGAGCACGAGGTAGGCTGTCGTCACCGCGACCCGCACGATGTTCCATCGGCTCCAGCGCGTCATGATCACGTCTCGCGTTCGGCGAAGACCGACACCACCGTCGCAGCGTCTTCGGCGTCGAGGAGCGTCTGCTTGAGCTCCGGGTCGTGCAGGTAGCGGGCGAGTCTGCTCAACAAGCGAAGGTGATCGTTATGAGCTCCCGGAGGGCCTACCATGAGGAAGAACAGCCGGACCGGCCGCTTGTCGACCGCGTCGAACTTCGCGCCTCTGGTGCTTCGACCGAACGCGAGCGTCGTCTCCGGCGCGGCGGCGCTCAGACAGTGAGGGATTGCGATGCCGCCTCCTATTCCGGTGGTGGTCATCTCCTCGCGTTCGACCACCCTGCGGGTGACCTCGTCCGCGTCGCTGATCTTCCCGGCCGAGGCGAGCACCTCGACGAGCTCCCGGATGATCTCCGGCTTCCTGCGCGCGGCGATCTCGAGTTTCACACACGACTCATCCAGCACGTCGACAATCGAATCGATCACGGCTCTGCCTCGCTTTCTTCACCGCCGTCGGGCGGTGGTTCCTGACCCACCAGTCCGACCGCGAAGTCGATCGGTACGGAGAAGAGGATGCCGGTCCCCGGCGCGGAGAGCCCGCCGCAGATTTCGTCGAGGATTGACCTCAGTTTCCCGACCAGCGAATCGTCTTCGACGACGGACAGGATCGTTTTGTTGTACGGTTTGTTGCCCTTCATGAAGCTCTTGAAGTCCGCGAACAGCGGCACCTCGTAGGTGAGGAAGCGGCCCATGCCTTCGGAGTCGAGAATGGTCGCTCCCGTAATGCCTACCTCGACGTAGGCTTCGAGGACGCGCTCGAGGAGTTCCTCTCTGTTCAGCACGAAGACGATCAACCTCATGGACGGGGAATTATAGTCTTCGTGCGCGCGTCTTTGAAGGCGGTTGGAGTTTTTTGGGGCCGAAAGTAGTGCCTCCGAAGGGGAAGACGAGGTCGCCGAGGGAGTATAGTATAGGGAAATCTTTATCAGGGAAGGAGAACAGCATGAGTGACAGGGAGAACCTGGTTGTTGCATCGAAGGTAAAGGCGTACATCAGGGAGCAGGGTGATCTCAAGTGCTCCGCGGCCGTATTCGACGCTCTTTCGGACAGGATCCGTGACATGTGCGACGCCGCCATCGAGAGCGCCAAGGCCGATAAGCGGAAGACGGTGCAGGAGAAGGACTTCGCGTAGTCGCGCTGGTCATCGGCCGGGGCCGGCGGCTGAGCCTGTACCGCCGGAGACCCGGCCGTATGGACTACTCTCACCGCCGCGCCGAGGCGGTATCTTGATGGCATGGATCGACGCGCGTACAGGAACCGTGAAGAGGCGGGCCGGATGCTGGGCGAGGAGCTCGACCGCTTCGCCGGCGATCGCGACGCCGTCGTCTACGGGCTCGCCCGCGGCGGCGTTCCGGTGGCGGCAGAGGTCTCGCGGGCGCTCGACCTTCCACTCGACGTCATTGTCGTGCGAAAAGTCGGTGCGCCCGGGAACCCGGAGCTCGCCGTCGGCGCCATTACGAGCGTGGGTGGTCTGGTCGTCAACGATCGGGTCGCGAGCTCGATGGGTCTCTCCGGCGACGAAGTATCCGAGCGGGCCGGGGCGGAGGAGGACGAGCTGACCGCGCAGGAAGAAGACATCCGTGGCGATCACGCCCGGATCAACCCGGACGGCAGGACCGCGATCCTCGTAGACGACGGGCTTGCCACCGGTGCGAGCATGGCGGCTGCAGTCCGCGCGGTACGCGAGTCGGGCGCCCGGCAGATAACCGTCGGCGTGCCCGTCGCGTCCAGGCAGGCGGTCGAGCGTGTTCGGCAGCTTGCAGACGAAGTCGTCTGTCTCATGGCTCCGCCCGGCTTCGCGGCGGTGGGACAGTGGTACGAAGAGTTCGGCCAGACGTCGAACGACGAGGTGAGGCGTCTGCTCGCCGGCGGCTGACGACCGTGCCGGAGACAGACGAGCACACGGTCGAGATGGAGATCGACGGGTGCGGTCTCCCGATCGGTGATCAGAACGTGAGCACCGTGCCCGTGGGGATGCCGTACACACGGTCGGGCAGCTCGTGCGCGAGAACCTGAGTCGCCGCATCGCCGGTGCAGTGCCCCACGGCGAGCTCGCGGGCGCTCTGGAGGAGGTGGGCCACCGCGCGCACCTCCTCGTCCGACTCGTGACTCAGATGCAGGCCGCCCACGACCGCACGCACATCCACGTTGGCAGCCTCGTAGATGTTTGCGATCCCGCGGTGAGAACACCCGGTCACGAGGACGGCACCGGCCGGTGTCTGGAGGAGCAGGAAGAGCTCGTCCTCGAACGGGTCGGGTTCGTAGCCGTCGTCCGCCGCGCGCAGCAGCCGCCGGTTGTCCGATGGCGGGTCGTGCTTCAGTGGCGCCGCCGGTACGATCTCGACGCCGGGGAAGAGGTCGCAGCGGGTTTCGACCGTCCGGAGCCGATCCTCGCGTCCGCGCAGCACGGTCGGATCGAAGCCGATGTCGCGCATCCCCTGCGGGGAGCGCGCGGCTTTCGGGCGCGTCACCGTAGGGCCCGCGTACAGCGGTGCGGCGGTCGCGTCGAGCGCGCGGGAGAGTCCGCCTGCGTGGTCGTAGTGGCCGTGGGAGAGGACGATCGCATCGGCCTGCGCGAGATCGATCCCCAGCTCCCGGGCGTTTTCCGCAAATGCCGCGGAGGCCCCGGTGTCGAACAGAATCCTGTGACCGTCGGACTCGATCCACAGCGAGAGTCCGTGCTCGCTCGCGAGATGAGCGGACGTCGATGAGTTTTCCAGCAGAACGGTGATGGTCATGCTTTATCTTAGCACTGACAGCGCTCGCAGAGATACGCGCTGCGGCCCCCTACGACCGCTTTCGTGACCGTTCCGCCGCACACCGGACACGACTCGCCCGGTGCGCGCCTTCGGATCAGCCACGACTCCGGCATCCGCTCGGGGTCGGCGTGCGCATCGATGGCCGTCCGGCACACTTCTCCTATCTTTGCGTGCAGCCGCTCGAGGTCCTCGTCGTCGACTTCGCCACACGCGCGCCGCGGGTCGATCCGCGCGTGGAAGAGAATCTCGTCGGTGTAGATGTTGCCCAGACCGGCGAGTCTGTGCTGGTTCATGAGCGTGCTCTTGATCGCGCCGCGTGCGCCGCGCACGATCCCCTCGAGCGCCGTGAGCGAGACCTCAAGCGCGTCCGGACCCAGCCCTTCGCCGCGTACGTACTCGTCAACGTCGTCGGTGATCGCGATCCTTCCGAGCAGGCGCGTGTTCAGGTACGCGAGGTGAGAGCCGTCGGCGAAGTCGATCGTGAGCCGGGTATGCTCCGGCGCCTCGCCGCTGCCGTACGCACGCAACGTGCCGGTCATGCCGAAGTGAAGCATCAGCGCCCCGGCGGAATCGCGCAGCGTGAGAAAGAGGTGTTTCCCGTGGCGTCGTGCCGCATCGAACGCGTCGCCCGTGAGACGGCGTGCGAGGAGCTGTCTGCTCGTACCGGCGAGCAGGCGCTCGTCGCCGAGCGAGGTGTGCGCGATCTCTCGGTGCAGGCTCGTCGCCGCAGCGTACTCGCGCAAGTATTCGACGTCGGGCAGCTCGGGCATGGTGGCCTCCATCGGCCACGCTGCAAGAAGCCTGCCACCGCAGCGGGGTGGGTAAGATCGATCCGCCGCCCCCCCGCCGCAGCGTCCGACGGCTCAGTCCACCCGCCGCACCGTCACACAGTAGGCGCCGGGCTGTCGCGGGCAGGCCTGCACGCGCGAGAGCACCGCCCGCGTCGGCTTCGCGACGGTCGTCGGGGGGCGCACCAGGCCCGCCTACTGTCCCTGGCCGAGCGAGAACCCGGGTTCGCCGTCGAAGGTGTAGAGCTGCTCGGTCTTGATGATGTTGAACCCGTGGTCGTGGACGCGCTGCAACAGATCGATGATCTGCTGCTGCGTCACGTCCTTGCCGCTCGTGGTGGACGTGAAGCGACAGCGCCAATGGTCGGTGCAGAAGGTCTCCGGTGCGCCCTTCGGCCACACCTTCAGGCCCCGGTTCGTGATCATCGTGAGCTCGACGTCGTCGTTTCCCGCCTTCGAGAGCTTGTCGCCGAGGACGTTGGGATCGCGATCGTCTTCTACCCAGTCGAGGAAGACGTCAACGCCCTGCAGTACCTTCTTCGCCGGGTTGGTGCGGATCGCGTCGCTCGCCTTCGGGATGCCGGCGCCGCCCTCGTAGGTGACCGGCTCGAGTGTCTCGGGCTTCCGTCCCAGCCGCTCGATCACCGCGTCGGCGAACTCCTTCGTGCCGACCTGCTGCTTGCTCACGCCCTCGCGGAAGATATCGTAGGTGTGGATGCCGTCCTCGATCGTCTTGAGCCACGCGTTGTGCACGCGCTCGGCGACGTCGGGCTGCCCGATGTGGACCATCATCATCACCCCGCCGAGGAGGAGCCCCGACGGGTTCGCGATGTTCTGCCCCGCGCGTCGCGGCGCGCTGCCGTGGATCGCCTCGAACATCGCGCCGTGCTCGCCGACGTTCGCGCTCCCGGCGAGGCCCACGGAGCCGGCGATCTGCGCGGCCACGTCACTGAGCACGTCGCCGTAGAGGTTGGGTAGAACGATCACGTCGAAGCGCTCGGGCGTATCGGCCATCTTCGCCGCGCCAATATCGACGATCCAGAACTCGTTCTCTATGTCGGGATACTCGACGGCGACCTCGTCGAAGATCTTGTGGAAGATCCCGTCGGTGAGCTTCATGATGTTGTCCTTCGTGAAGCAGGTCACCTTCTTGCGCTTGTTCGCCCGCGCGTATTCAAACGCGTAGCGGATGATGCGTTCGCTGCCGGGACGCGAGATGAGCTTCAGACACTGGAAGACCTCGTCGGTTTGGCGGTGTTCGATTCCCGCGTAGAGGTCCTCCTCGTTTTCACGGATGATGACGAGGTCCTGGTAGGGGTGCTTTGTGTCCACGAAGGGATGGAGCGATCGGGTCGGGCGTACGTTCGCGTAGAGCGAAAGCGTCTTCCTCGTGGTGACGTTGATGCTCTTGAAGCCGCCACCCTGCGGGGTGGTCAGCGGCGCCTTGAAGAAGACCTTCGTGCGGCGGATCGATTCCCAGAAGGCCGGGTCGATGCCGCTCGTGTTTCCGGCGAGGTAGATCTTCTCGCCCACCGTCACCTCGTCGATGTCGAACTGCGCTCCGCCGGCCTCGAGGATCCGAAGCGACGCCTCCATGATCTCCGGCCCAATTCCGTCGCCGTAGGCAACCGTAATCGGTGTCTTGCTCATGCATTCCTCCCTCGTGTACTCCGGGGAAGATACTAGCTGAAGCAAGAAGCGTCATTCAGGAATTGCGCT
>CAZVEF010000074.1:0-11392 GCA_964625715.1 uncultured Spirochaetaceae bacterium
CGTCCTCGCGGAGAAGGAGTTGGTTCATGGTGAAGACGAAGTCCTTCGCGGTGATCGGCTCGCCGTCGGACCAGCGCAGGTCGTCCCGCAGCGTGTAGGTGATCGACTTCCCGTCGTCGCTGATCTCCCAGCTCTCGGCCATCGAGGGTTCCCACTCGAGCGTGAAGTAGCTGCGGGTCGCGAGTCCGTCGAAGATGACGTCGGTGACGTCGGTCGTGCTCGTCTCCTCGGCGATGATCGGGTTGAACGACTTCGGGTCGCCGAGCTGCGAGCGCACGAAGCGTCCGCCCTCCCGTCCGATCTCCCAGCCCTGCGTCCGGTCGATGTCAAGGACACCCTCGAACGCCTGCTCGCCCTCTGCGGTCTCCATATCCACGACTTCCTCGTCGGCGCCGGCGGCGAACACGAAAGCGGGGATGGACAGCAGCATGACGAGAATCATGAGAGTAGATCTCTTCATTGCTCAGTTCCTCCTTAGAACTATGCTACGTAGCGCTACAGTAAAGCATTTTCCCGGTCGCTGCAACTAGAATGTGCGCGGAACGACCGCGCGAGAGCAGAAGACTACGCTTTCGAGTGCCGCATCAGTCGATCCTACACAATTGTAGTCGCGGTGACCGAGCGGAGGAGCCACAGCCGTCGTCCAAACGCGCGCATCGCTACTTCACGTAGACCGGCCGCGGGGTGTAGTGCGTGTGCAGGTACTTGTGGCTCGTTTCCGAGAGCGGCTCGCCGAGGAACTCCTTGTAGAGCTTCTGGATCGAGGGGTTGTGATGGCTGCAGCGGTAGGTCTGCGCCTTGTCGTCGGTGTAGAGCGCTTCCATGCGCTTCTGCCGGATCGCGTCGGTGCCGCCGTACGGTTGACCTCCGCCGGCGATGCAGCCGCCGCGACACGCCATGACCTCGATGAAGTGATAGGGCGGTTCTTTCCCCGCCTGCAGCGCGGCCTGCACCTCGTCGAGGATGACCTTGATGTTCTTCATGTTGTGCGCGACCGCGACGTTGAGCGTCTTGCCGGCGACCTCGACCTGCGCGCGCTTGATGCCTTCGAGGCCGCGAATCGATTCGAACTCGACCGCGGGGAGGTCCGTCCCTGCGACGAGGTAGTAGGCGGTACGCAACGCCGCTTCCATGACGCCGCCGGTCGCACCGAAGATCGTCCCGGCACCGGTATAGATCCCGAGCGCCTCGTCGGCGGTCTCGTCGGGCAGGCTCTCGAACGTAATACCGGCCTGTTTGATCATGCGGGCGAGCTCGCGCGTGGTGATCGAAGCGTCAATATCCTGACAGCCCGACGAGTACATGTTCTCGTCGCGCACGATCTCGTACTTCTTGGACGTACACGGCATGACCGACGCCATGAAGACGTCGCACGCGTCCCTCTCGATCTGCTTCGCGTAGTAGGTCTTCACCATTGCCGCCATCATCATCTGGGGGCTCTTGGCGGTGGAGAAGTGCGGAATCAGCTCCGAGTAGTACTTCTCCATGTAGTCGACCCAGCTCGGGCAACAGGTGGTAATGAGCGGCAGCGGCCCGTGATCGTCGGTCGTCAGACGCTTCACGAGCTCGGTACCCTCTTCCATGATCGTGAGGTCGGCGGCGAAGTTCGTGTCGAAGACGGTGTCGAAGCCCAGGCGACGCAGCGCCGCGTAGATCTTGCCGGTCACGATCGTGCCCGGGTCCATGCCGAACGCCTCGCCGAGCGCTACCCGGACCGCCGGAGCGATCTGGACTACCGTGTGCTTCGACTCGTCGAGCACGGCGTCGTAGACCTTCTGCGTGTCGTCCTTCTCGAAGATCGCGCCGACCGGGCAGTGCGCCGAGCACTGGCCGCACTTGATGCACGGACTGTCGCCGAGCGCGATATCGCCGGCCGGCGCCATGCGCGTCTGGTCGCCGCGCCCGATGAACTCGAGCGCCCAGACGTCCTGGAGGCCCTGGCAGACTTTGACGCAGCGTCCGCAGCCGATGCACTTCTCGGGGTTGAGCACGATCGACGGGGTCGACGTGTCGGCCGGGATGTCGCGGATGATCTGTTCGTACGGCTGATCGCGGATACCGAAGTCGGCGGCGAGTTGCTGGAGCTCGCAGGTACCGTTTCTCGGGCAGGTGAGGCAGGAGTTCGGGTGGGTCGAGAGGATGAGCTCGATCACCGTCCGGCGCACGTCGTGGAGCTCCGGATCATGGGTGATCACCTTCATCCCCTCCGCCGCCTCGAGCGCGCACGAGCGCACGAGCTTCGCCGACCCTTCGAGCTTCACCACGCAGATGCCGCAGGCGGCCCACGCCGGAAGATCGGGGTGGTAGCAGAGCTTGGGGATCTTCACGTTCGCCGTAGCCGCCGCGTCAAGCACGTTCGTGCCCTTGGGGACGCTGACCGGTATGCCGTTTATTTCAAGGTTGACCATCTTCGCCATGTCGTACTCCTTATCCTATGCCCGCAGGACCGCGTCGAACTTGCAGGCGTTGTAGCATTCGCCGCACTTGATGCAGCGGTCCTGGTCGATCTCGTGCGGCTGACGCCGTTCACCTGATATGCAGCTCACGGGGCACCTGCGCGCGCAGAGCCCGCACCCTATGCAGTTCTCCTTGATGATCTCAAACCGGACGAGATCCTTGCACTTGCCGGCCGGGCAGACGCCGTCGTTGATGTGCGCGTCGTACTCCGCGCGGAAGTAGCGCAGCGTGCTCAGGATCGGGTTGGGGGCCGTCTGACCGAGCCCGCAGAGGCTCGCCTTCTGCATCGCCTTGCCGATCTGCCGCATCTTGTCGATGTCGTCCGGCTCGCCCTGCCCCTTGCTGATCCGCGTGAGGATGTTGTGCAGCTTCCGACCGCCCACCCGGCACGGGGCGCACTTACCGCAGCTCTCCTCGACGGTGAACTCGAGGTAGAACTTCGCGACGTCGATCATGCAGTCGGTCTCGTCCATGACGATCATCCCGCCCGAGCCCATGATCGAGCCAAGCTCCTGCAGATGCTCGTAGTCGATCGGGGTGTCGAGGTGCTCCACGGTGACGACGCCGCCGGAGGGACCGCCGGTCTGCACGGCCTTGAAGTTTTTGCCGTCGGGGATACCGCCGCCGATGTTGAAGATGATGTCGCGCAGCGACGTACCCATCGGCACTTCGACGAGCCCGGAGTTGTTGATCTTCCCGGTGAGCGCGAAGACCTTCGTCCCCTTGCTGCGGTCGGTGCCGATACGGCTGAACCACTCGGCGCCGCGGAAGAGAATGACCGGGATGTTCGCGAGCGTCTCCACGTTGTTGATCACCGTCGGCTCACCCCAGAGCCCCTTCACACTCGGGAACGGCGGTCGGGGCCGCGGCATTCCGCGCTCACCCTCGATGCTCGCGAGCAGCGCCGTCTCCTCGCCGCAGACGAAGGCCCCCGCGCCGAGTCGGATCTCTATGTCGAAGCTGAAGTCGCTGCCGAGGATCTTCTCGCCGAGCAGGCCGGCCTCGGTCGCCTGCGCGATCGCCTTCTCGAGCCGCTGGATCGCGAGCGGGTACTCGGCACGAATGTAGATGTATCCCTTGTCGGCGCCGATCGTGCGCCCGCAGATCGCCATCGCCTCGAGTACCGAGTGCGGATCGCCTTCGAGGACGCTGCGGTCCATGTAGGCGCCGGGGTCACCCTCATCGGCGTTGCAGACGACGTACTTCTGGCCGGATTCCTGCTCTCTGGTGAAGTTCCACTTCATCCACGTCGGGAATCCGGCACCGCCTCTGCCCCGCAGGCCGGAGGCCTTGAGCTCCGCAACGACGTCTTCGGGAGCCATCTCGAAGACGACCTTCTCGAGCGCGGCGTACCCGTCGCGGGCGATGTACTCGGAGATCTCCTCCGGGTTGATGAAACCGCAGTTGCGCAGCACGATGCGGAACTGCTTCTGGTAGAAGCTGATGTCGTCGACGCGCGCGTGCGCCTTGCTGCCCTCTTCCTTGTAGAGGAGCCTGTCGACCGGCCGTCCCTTGACGATATGCTCGGCGATGAGCTCCTGCGCATCCTCAGGGGCGACGCCCACGTAGAAGCTCTCCTCGGGGAGTATCTTCACGATCGGACCCTGGGCGCAAAAGCCGAAGCAGCCGGTCTTGACGACCTGCACCGTCTCCTTCACGCCCTGATGCTCGGCCTGGTGGATGAGCTGTCGGTAGATCTCGTCCGCCTTGTTGCTCTCGCAGCCGGTGCCGCCGCAGACGAGGATGTAGTGTTGAAACGCCATGCTTACTCCTTCTCGTCCTTCCGGTCTCCACCCTCGACGATATCGGCCGCGGGCCGGTCGAAGATGTGGTCGTTGATCAGCGTCTTGCCGAGGATATGCTTGCGAACAATCTTGCCCGCCACATCCGGCGTCACCTTCCCGTAGATCACCGTGGGCATGTCGGACATCCGGATCTCGACGGTAGGCTCGGCGTGGTCAAGGCCGAGGCTCCCGGTCTGACGCAGACTGACGTTCGTCAGCTCGTGTTCTTCGAGCTCCTTCAGGAACGCGGCGAGCGTCTGCTTCGCACCGGCGGCAATACCGCTCGTCCCCATGCCGACGATAATCTGGATGCTCTTGTTGTCGGCGTCGCGCATATCGAGCTCGCGTCGCTTCGAGTCGCGAAGCTTGCGTAGTTCGTCCAGGGTCATCTTTGCCATATGTCTTCCTCCTGACTGTCCAGGTACTCCCGAAGGAGTCCGCGCCCTTCCACGCTCGAGAGATTCCCGAGCACTTCTACCAATTCCGATCTGGTCACCGTGTACGAACCCGCCGGACCCTCGCGGGTTATGCTGATCTCGTCGGGGCCCTCGGTGCAGAGAACGAGCACCAGCGCGTCGACCGGATCACCGGCGGGCGGAAGGTCCACGTGATCCGCCGGCGCCTCGAAGCCGACCGTCGTCCCGCGTCCTGGCTCCGACTCGAGGCGGAACCGCCCTCCGGTCGCCTCCGCGGTCTGACGCAAAAAGGCAAGCCCCAGTCCCACCGTGCGCCCCGGATGCTTGACGCCGTCGGTGTAGAACGGGTCGGTCGCACCGGCGAGGATCTGCGCCGGCATCCCTCGGCCGTCGTCGGACACGGTCAGCTCGACGCGTCCGCAGCGTTCGAGCCACGTGACGCGAACGGTCCGCGATCCCGCGTCGGCCGCGTTCTGCACGAGGTCGAGCAGCAACTCGGCCAGCGTGAAGTGCAACCTCTACTCGTCCCGGTGTTTTGCGAGAATCTCCGGAAGCTGCGCCTTCGTCAGCTTCCCGTACACCTCGCCGTTGATCGTCAGGACCGGCGCGAGCCCGCAGCAGCCGACGCAGCGCACCGCTTCGATGCTGAACTCCCCGTCGTCGGTGACGCCGTTGACGCCGATGCCGAGCAGGTTTTCGAGCTCGTCGATCAGGTCCTCGCCGCCCTTGAGGTAGCAGGCGGTGCCCATACAGACGGAGATCTTGTTTCTCCCGGGCTTCTGAAGCTTGAAGTAGTGGTAGAAGGTGATCACTCCGTAGATCTTCGCGAGTGGAACCTCGAGCTCACCGGCGAGCGCGAGCGCCACTTCGCGGGGGATGTATCCGTACTCCTCCTGGACGCGATGCAGGATCATGATGAGGTTTCCGGGTTTCTCCCGCCACTGTTCTATGAAATCGAGAACTCCCTGTGGGAGAGATGTCTCTGCTATAGCAGGCATGAGGCCTCCGCTGTCTTGATGATGCACTTCAGTGTAGGTGAATCGACAAAAAAAAACAAGACCATTCGATATAAAGTTATCGACTCATTCTCAGACTATGATAGACTTGCGTAGTTGCTATAATGGTACAGGTATAGTAAATTTGACGCGATTAATGTGACGTGAGGTACATTAATGGATGAGAGGATTCACCGCCCGATGGTATTGCGGCTCGCCCGCTACCTGAGGGTTCTGCAAAAACTGAAAGGCCTCGGTTTCGTCAAGGTATTCTCCAACAACCTCGGCGACGCAATCGGCGCCACCCCGGCGGTGGTGCGCAAGGACTTCTCGGTGATCGGTATCGTCGGGAACAAGCGCGGCGGCTACGTGATCGACTCGCTCATCGAGCGACTTACCGAGGTACTCGGAAAGAACGAGATCGAGCGGGTCATCGTCGTAGGGTGTGGCCGCATCGGCACGGCGCTGCTCAACTACCGCGAGTTCTCGCGCGAGGGGATCCGGGTCGTCGCCGGGTTCGACTCGAACGAGGATCGGCTCGACCGGTCGGCGCCCATCCCGGTACTGCCCATGGGGGACCTGCCGGGATTCGTCGAAGAAAAGAAGGTCGAGGTCGCCGTGCTCGCGGTACCGGACCAGGTCGCGACGAGCGTGTTCGAGCTCATGGTCGACGCAGGGATCCGCGGCGTACTCAACTTCACCTCCGTCGAACTCAAGTGCGGCGCGGCGTGCGAGCAGGACGGCTGCACGCACGAGTGCACCGTTCACAACGTCAACATCGGACTCGAGATCGAAAACCTCTTCTACCTGATCCGGCTCAAGCGCGAATCGACCGTCGAACACGCCGTCGAAGAGCCTTGAGCACGCTTCCGATCAGCCCGGACGACTCGCCCGCCTTTCTCACCGAGCTCGTCTACCGACTCAAAATCAAGGACGCGATGACGCGCGATCTGATCACCGCGACGCGGACCGACTCGCTCAGGCACATCCAGCAGCTCATGAAGCAGCACAAGATCACCGGAATACCGATCGTCGAGAGCAGCCGTTCCACCGAAGCGATCCGCCTCGTGGGCATGGTCAGCATGGACGACATCATCCGGGCGCTCGATGAGGGGACAATCGAAGACGCCGCAGGCGACCGGATGAGCCGCCAGCTCATCGTGCTCGAAGAGGACATGCCGCTCTCCTTCGGCATCTCCTACATGGACAAGTACCGCTTCGGCCGTTTCCCGGTGCTCGACCGGGAGAAGCGACTCGTGGGAATCATCACGAGCCGTGACATCCTTGTCGCGCTGCTCGTGGAGTTCAACCGCGAAGCCGAGCGGCGCGAGGAGGAAGAGCCCGAGCACCCCCCCGACCATTCGTTTCGCCGTCAGTACGAAGTGAGGAAGTTCGATTTCGAGCACGCCGGCAAACCCACGAGCGAGATCAGGAAGAAGCTCAAGGAGATGGGCGTGCACTCCAAACTGATTCGACGCATAGCGGTCGCGTCCTACGAGCTCGAGATGAACCAGGTCGTGCACTCGCGCGGCGGCACGATCGAGGCGCGCGTCTCGCCCGAGCAGGTCGAGATCATCGCGATCGACAACGGCCCGGGCATCCCGGACGTACACCGCGCACTCGAGGAAGGCTACTCCACCGCCACCGAGTGGATTCGGTCGCTCGGCTTCGGCGCAGGGATGGGACTGCCCAACGCGCGGCGCGCAGCCGACGACTTCGAGATCTCCACCGGCCCCCACGGGACGTCGGTGCGATGCCGATTTACGCTGCCGAAGGAGGAGCGCAACGATGCAATTGCGTGAGGTTCGCGAAGAGCTCGGGCTCGAGCTGCTCGCCGGTTCGGATGAGACCGAGATCACCGGGGGTTACACCTCCGACCTGCTGAGCGACGTCATGGCGCACGCCGAGGAGGGCGACGCCATCATCACCATCCAGGCGCACACAAACACCGTAGCGGTGGCGACGAACGTCGAGGCGCCGGCGATCATCATCTGCAACGCGCGCCCGGTGCCGGAGGAGATGCTCGCGAGCGCTCGCGAGCACGGCGTGACGCTGTGCCGGACCGAGCTCAACCAGTTCGAGGTCTCCGGTCGGCTCTACCCGCGCTTCGTGTGAACGGGCGCAGGCGCGTGACCGGACCGCACGGCGCAGGCGCGTGACGTTATGACCGTCCGCGCCGATCTCCATATCCATTCGTGTCTCAGTCCCTGCGGCGATCTCGCCATGTCGCCGCGCGCAATCGCCGCAGCCGCGCTCGCGGCAGGCCTTCATCTCATCGCGCTCACCGACCACAACAGCGCCCGCAACGTACCCGCCTTCGAAGCCGCGTGCCGGGCCGCAGGGATCGCCGCGCTCTACGGGTGCGAGGTTACCACGAGCGAAGAGGTCCACGTGCTCGCGCTCTTCGCGGACACGGGGACGGCGGTGCGCTTCGGCGACGAGATGACGGCGTCGCTTCCCCGCCGCGGCGCGGCCTCCCGCTTCGACGAGGACCAGGTGGTCGTGGACGAGGACGAGGTTGTTACGGAGATGCTCGACACGCCGCTCACCGCGGCCACCACGTTCTCGCTCTCGCGCGTCGGCCGGCGCATCCACGAGCTCGGCGGGTTGTTCATCCCCGCGCACATAGACCGGTGGACGTTCAGCGTCTGGTCGCAGCTCGGGTTCCTGCCTCCGGACGACTACCACGCGGTTGAGATGATAGCCCCGCCGGTAACCCCGTCGGGTCGGTCGGCCCTCGGCAGAGCGGACGAGCCGGTCCGCCCCGACGGCGCACCTCCACGGATCGACCCGGGCCCCTATCCGGTCATCGCCAGCTCAGACGCGCACTACCCCGCCGACGTGGGCTCGCGGTACACGGAGTTCGAGGCGCCCGGTCCCGGATTTGCCGCGCTCGAGGCGGCGCTCGCCGCCGGACGCGTGCGCGCCGTGGCCGGGAGCTGACCCGAAACCGGCACGACCGCCGACGCACGCCGCGCGCCGACGAACACGCGGCGCCTGTGATCGGAGCGGCTCGGCGCTGCGAGGTGGCCGCCTGAAGGGCGCCGTGCTACATTCGACCAATGAGACTCCTCACCGCGTCGGTCCTCCTGGTCGTGCTCGCTCCCGTTGCGTCCGCAGACATTCCCCCGGTCCCGGAGGAGCTCGAGCGTTTCGCGGTTCAGGTCATGCGTGAGACTCCGGAACGCGAGGTCGCGTTCCGACAGGCGGAGCTCCTCGAACGCGTCATCCGCGGATACCGGCAGCCGGCAGCGCGGGACCTCTACACCGCGATGCTTCACTACCTTCTCGGCCACGTCGAACGCGGCCAGGGCCTCGATCGCGAGGCCGAGCGCTCGTTCGAGCGCGCGATCGAGTTCGCGCGCAGCGCAAACGAGCGGTTCGAAACGAGCGAGGGCCATCGCGTGCTCGCCGACAGTTACAATCAGCTCCTCGACCTGGGGGGCACGGGGTACCGGGTGCTCAACGTAGGCAGGGCGCGCCGGGCGGCAGAGACCGCCGTCGACCTCGACCCGCGAAACCCGCTCGCGCACATCGCTGCCGCGGGCTTCTTCACAAACGCCCCTCGCTTCGCGGGCGGTGACCCCGTCAGGGGTCGCGAGCACGTGGAGACCGCGGCTCGACTGGGCGGCGACTCGGAGTACGTTCCGTTTCTCGTGGCGATATGGGAAGCGAAGCTCGCGCACGCGGAGGGTCGCAGCAGCGCCGCACAGGCGGCACTCGCGCGAGCGCACGCCATCTTCCCGCGAAACTGGTGGCTCGCGAGCGTCGCCGACGAGCTGGAAATCGAGCTGCCCGTGCGCTGACGGCGTCCGCGCGCATGCAGCCCTTGTGAACTGTCACGAATCCTGGTGCTGTCTGAATCGTTGCCCCTTCTGGAGCAACGACTTGGCCGGCCTCCGGGCGGCTGACTCGCCCGCTCCGTTTCTGGTCCGGCAAGTGTAGGCCCGGAATAAAGTTGCTCGACGAGCGGCCCCAAGCTTCGTGACAGTTTACGCGCGTCGCGGCGCCGAGGTGGGCGCCCGAGCACAGCACCTCGACCGAATCAGCACCGCTCGGCGCCCGCGATGACGTCCCGCGGTTTCGAGCCCTGCTGCGGACCCACGATCCCGAGACGTTCCATCTCTTCGACCATCCGCGCGGCGCGGTTGTAGCCAATCTTCAACCGGCGCTGCAGGTAGCTCGCGCTCGCCTTGCCGGCGGTCTGGACGATCTCCATCGCCTTCTCCAGGAGCGGGTCCTCGAGCTCGCCCTGCGCGTAGTCCTCGTCGTCCTCTTCCACGAAGATCTCGTCGTCAATGTACTCCGGCTCGCCGAGCTGCTTCACGTAGGTGACCACGCGCTCGACCTCCTCTTCGCTCAGGAACGCCCCCTGCATGCGAACCGGAAACGGGTCCCAGGCGCTCGTGAACAGCATATCGCCGGCGCCGAGGAGCTTCTCCGCGCCCATCGAGTCGAGGATGATCCGTGAGTCGACCTTGCTCGCGACCATGAACGCGATCCGGCTCGGGATGTTCGCCTTGATGAGGCCGGTGATAACGTCGGTGCTTGGCCGCTGCGTCGCGAGCACGAGGTGGATCCCCACCGCCCGGCTCATCGCCGCCAGGCGCGCGAGCGTGCTCTCGAGCTCCTTCCCGCTGGTGGCCATCAGGTCGGCAAACTCGTCTACGACCACGACGATGTACGGAAGCGGCTCGGTCGCCAGCCGCTTCGAGGTGATCTTCCTGTTGTAGCTCTGGATGTCGCGCACCTGCAGCGCGTCAAGGAGGCTGTACCGCCGTTCCATCTCGTAGATGAGGTACTGCAGCGCCTGGAAGGCGCGCTTCGGATCGGTGATCACCGGCGTGAGCAGGTGCGGGATGTCGTTGTAGAACTTGAGCTCGACGATCTTCGGGTCGATGAGGATGAGCTTCACCTCGTTCGGCGTCCGCCGGTAGAGGATGGAGCAGATGATCGAGTTGACGCAGACCGATTTGCCGCTGCCGGTCGCTCCGGCGATCAGGACGTGCGGCATGCGCGTCAGGTCGACGATCTGCGCGTCGCCCGGGATGTCCTTGCCGAGCGCGATGGGGATGGACATGCGCGGACCCTGGAAGCTCTCCTCCTGCAGCAGCTCGGCGAAGCCGACGATCGCGCGTTCCTTGTTCGGAATCTCGATGCCCACCGCGTGCTTGCCCGGGATGGGCGCCACGATCCGGACGCTCGAGGCGGCGAGGCGGAGCGCGATGTTGTCCGACAGGTTCACGATCTTCGAGAGCTTCACCCCCGGCGCCGGCAGGATCTCGAACATCGTGATCACCGGGCCCTTGCGGATACCGGTTACCTCCGCCTGGATGCCGAACTCGTCGAGCGTGACGCGCAGCGTCTCGGCGGCCTCGCGAGTCCTCTCGTCGACGCGCCAGTACTGCTTGTCCGAGTAAGCGAGCAACAACCCGTCGATGGGGACATCGTAGCGCGAAAATCGCGGGGGGGCCGGTACGTCGACCCGTTCGCCCGGCGCCTGCGCGTCAGTGTAGTCGTCTTCGTCGTCGCCCAGTTCGTCGAAGTCGGGGTCGATGTCCGCGTCCTCGTCGAGCTCTTCCGCGGGGGTCGCTTCGATGGCGTCCTCATCCGGCCGGTCGCTACCCACGCGGTCGTCCGGGTCGACGAAGCGCCCGTCACGGTAGTAGAAGGTCGTGACCTCGTCGACCGGCGTGGTCGCCCGCACGTCGGGCTCGGGCTCCGGCTCGGGCGGGGCGTC
>CAZVEF010000075.1:0-11312 GCA_964625715.1 uncultured Spirochaetaceae bacterium
AACCCGCGCGCCGCGGTCGCCTTGATGCCGATTACCGACGTCACGTCGAGCCCGTCGGTGAGGACGTCGAAGTACGCGGTTGTCTCGAAGCCGCGCCGCGGTACCTCGCGCAGCTGGTCGCCCGGCCGAGCTCGCGGGCTCGCGTAGAGCACCCGTCCGTAGCTGAAATCCTCGTGCACCTCGCGGATCAGAACGAGGCCGGTCTCCGACGTGGCTATGTGGCCGGTGGAGAGTACACGATCGGCGACGATCGCGTACTCCTCGCCGGCCCGCAGCCCCATGTTGCGGCCGAACTCGACTACCACTTCCCGACCGTCGACGTCCAGGACCCCGGTGGCGATCCGGAACCGCTCCATGCTGCGCACGCGCAGCGAGAGCTCATCGGCGACCCCGTCAACCGCCTCGCGCACCGCGTCCTGGGGGGATTCGGCGTAGCCGGACGTCTCAACGAAGAACTGCTCGAAGGTCCGCCGCTCGGCGACGTCGATGAACGTGAACGACGTGCGCGTCTGCGCACGGTAGTTCCCGTCGCGGTCGCGATCGAGCTGGTACCACGCGACCGACGGGACGACGACCACGAAGCCGCCGGTGATCTCGCGGAAGTCCTGCTCGGTCAACGCCTGCTGACCGAGCAGGACGGCCTCGGGGATATCCGCGGTATCGGCCTGGTAGTCGGAAAGCGCGGCGATGAAGTCGTCCACGGTCGACTGGGTCAGCCGCTGCTCCATGCCGATCACGTCGAAACGCCCGAGGTTCACAAAGACGCTGCGGATCTCCTCGTCGACGGCGCCGAAGGCGCGCGCGAACAGCTCGTCGTACGAGCGGTTTCCCGTGCCGCGCAGCTCGATCGAGAGCGAGCCGCGGCGTCCGCGGATCTCGACGCGCACGTTCGGTGGCGGATCGTACGACGGCTGCCCGTAGTAGCTCAGTCGGAAGATCGCAATCTCCTGTCGACTGGAGAAGCTCTGCGAGGCCGCACTCGCGGCCACAACGAGACCGATGACGATAACGATCAGGTAACGTGGTACGATACGCAAGCTCTCCCCCAGCGGTGCCCCGGCAGTTAGTCTACACCTCGGCGCGCGATTTACCAAGAGGAGACGAAAGAGCTGATCTACTACTCGCCGGACACTTCGAAGAGCTGCTCGGGGATGCGCGGTCGGTCGCGATGGGCGACGATACTCTCGAGCGCGACCAACGGTCCGGAGGTGTCCGCGTCCGAGACGGTGAGCGCGAGACGCACGCCCTCGAAGGCTTCCCCGTCGCGTTGAAGCTCCTGCGTCTCCTCGTCGCGCGTGAGCGCAAGCGACCCATCGGCCTCGGTCAGCCGCAGCGCGATCGAGCGCGCATCCGCCGATGTCTCGAGGGACATCGCCGCGAGCTCGTCGCCGCTCGTCGCGTCGAGTATCCGAAGCGACGCGGGCCCTTCGGCGCGCAGGTCCAGCGCGACCACGAGGTCCTCGTCGCCGAACTGGAACGCGGGGAAGGTGACCGACGATCCCGCCGCGAGCCGCAGCGCTCCCTCGCTCACCGTTACCTCGCCGTCGGTCTCCACCTCGTCGAGCTCCGTCTCACTGTCGAAGGATGCAGCGTACAGCAGCCGGTCACCGTAGACCGACCGCATACTCTGCTCGAACAACGCGCTGTTCGTACCCGGCTCGTCTTCGGCGGTGCGGAAGAACACGCCGAACTCGTCGATGATGCCCACGAACCCGTCCTGCTCGGCGCCGATCGTGGTCGTACCGTCGATCAGCGACCATTTGTCGGCGCCGTCGACCGTGCGCGGCGCATCGAGCGCGTCGAGCGTCAGGCCGTCCACGTCGAACGAGGAGACGAGGTAGCCGTCCGAGAAGAAGCTCACCGTCCCCGTCTCGGCCCCGGGGACAATCGAGACGGTAACCAGCTCGGCCCCACCGACGTCGATCGCCGGAGCCTGCGACCAGATGACGCCGTCCACCATGGCGAGTCGAACACCCACTCGTCCCTCGCCGTCCACGAGCAGGGTCGCGAGCTCGTCGGCGCGAGTCGCGAGCTCGTCGGCGCGAGTCGCGATGGTCAGCAGAGTCGTCTCACCCTCAAACGAGTCGGCGAGCAGGCGGAACGATATGGACACCGGCGAGAGCTCGTCGTCGTAGACGGGCCAGACCGCGCCGTCGGCGCGCAGGGCGGAGGAGCCGTCGAGCTCGTAACCGAAGACGTCGTTCCTCGCGGCGAGCTCCGGCGTACCAACGAGCGTCGCAGCGAAATCGCGCGACGGGAACCACGCTACGCGCGCACCCTCGTCGCGGAGCGTACCGCGGAGATGGTAGAGCGCGAAGTAGCTGCGGTGCGGGCTGAAGTCGGTCGTCGCGAGCGTGGGCGACTGCGAGACGTAGAGCTCGCTCGAATAGCTCTCCGCCGCCGGGATCGACCGGAAATCGGCCCCCTCGGGCCAGACCGGGTACACCTCGACGCGGACCGGGAAGACCCCCTGCGCCGCGGGCGACCGCACCGAGACCGTTCGTCCGGTGTCGGAGAGGTAGCCGGAATCGATCACCTCGTCGTCGAGCCACCACACGAGAAACGGATCGGCGCCCAGCGGCACGTCGAGCGAGACGCGCAGCAGACCGTTTGCCTCGGGGTACGAGCTTACCGGGTACGAGGTAAGCCCGGCGATCCGGTAGGCGCCTTCGACGAGGAAGAAAGGCACGGTCTGCTCGGCTACGACCTCCTCACCGTCGCTATAGGTCGTCCGCAACGTATAGAGACCGGGTCCGAGCTCGGGCAACGAGACCGGCGGCAGGTCGACCGCGTCGTCGACTGCTTCGTAGATCTGCTCGGCGAGAACGATACCCTCGTGGTCGAGCAGCTCGACGAGCAGGTCGTCGACGGTCGCTTCGTCGCCGGCGTAGACCGGGTCTCGCGCGATCTCGATAGGGATCTCCGCCCCGGGCTGAAGCATGGCTCCCGCGGAAACACTGCGGACCTCCAGCTGGGCCGGCTCGTCGACCTCGCCGAGGAAGAGCGAGCTCTCGCCGCACGACCAGAGCAGGAAGAGAAGCGCGGTTGGTACGATCAGCCTGCGAAACCGCATAGCGTCTACTGCGAATATACTACCATAACACGTCTTCCTCCACGCAACTTGTCTCTCGATCGCACAGCCCCTATGATCGGGTGCATGCGAGCAACCCGGGCGGTGATCCGGCTCGATCACCTGAAGTGGAACCTCGACCGGATACGCGCGAGCATCGGCCCGCGGGCGGCGATTTGCCTCGCGGTCAAGGCCGATGCGTACGGACACGGCATCGTCCCGATCGGGCTCTCCGCCGCCGGGTTCGGCGTCGACTACCTCGCCGTCGCGAGTGTCGACGAAGGGCTCGACCTGCGCGAGGCGGGCTCCGAACTGCCGATCCTCCTCTACAGCCTCGCGACCCCGGAAGAGATGCCCGACGCCGTCGCCGCCGACCTCACCCCCATGCTCTCGGACGCGGAGCAGATCGACGCGTACGCCGCGGAGGCGGCCCGGCAGGGCACGCGGCTCACGGTGCACCTCAAGATAGACACGGGCATGGGGAGGATCGGCTGCCGACCGGCCGACGCGGCCGGGCTCGCCCGTCGCGTCGCCGCGGCGCCGGCGCTCGTCCTCGGCGGCGTCTCCACCCACTTCGCCTCCGCCGACGCCGCCGACGAGGCGTACACGAAGCGCCAGATCCAGACCTTCGACGACGCACTCGATCAGATCCGCGCAGCGGGCATCGACCCGGGCGTCGTCCACGCAGCGAACAGCGGTGGGGTCATCGGGCACGCCGAGTCGTGGTACGACATGGTCCGACCCGGCATCGTCGCCTACGGCTCCTACCCGTCGGACGAGCAGGCGCGCGCGCTCGAGCTGCGACCCGTGATGGAACTGCGCAGCCGGGTCGTCTACATCAAGCGCGTCGAGCGCGGCGAGGCTGTCTCCTACGGAATGACGTGGCGCGCGCCGCGGCGGACGTGGATCGCCACGATCCCGGTGGGATACGGCGACGGATACAATCGGCTGCTCTCCAACCGTGGGCGCGTGCTGATCGGCGGCGAGAGCTACCCGATCGCCGGACGGGTATGCATGGATCAGATCATGGTCGACCTCGGACCGGAATGCCGCGTACAGCGCTACGACGAGGCGGTGCTCTTCGGGTACACGCCGGGCGCACCGAGCGCCGAAGAGCTTGCAAGGCTCTGTGAAACGATCCCGTACGAGGTCATGTGCAGCATCACCAAGCGGGTGCCGCGCGTCTACGAGGGCGTATAGCTCTCCCTTCGGTCGCACCGGTCGGGTGGCGCGGAATCGACCGACGCATCTACTCCTCGCAGAACAGCTGAGCCGTGTTCACGACGCTCTTCGCCGCGCGCACCATCGCGGGGATCGCGATCCACTCGTAGCGACCGTGCAGGTTCTGTCCACCGGTGAACAGATTGGGCGTGGGAACGCCCCGCTCGCTCAGCCGGGCACCGTCGGTGCCGCCCCGGATGCGATGGACGGCCGGCTCAACCCCGGTAGCGCGGATCGCCTCCTGCAACCGTTCGATCAGCTCCGGATACGGGCGCAGATACTCGGCCATGTTGACGTACTGGCGTACCGTCTTGACCTCGACGCTCCCTCCGGGAAACGCGCCCTCGATCGTCTGCGCAAGCGCGTCGAGGTAGTCGAGCCGTCGCTTCGCGATCGCCATGTCGAAGTCGCGCACGATGACGGTCAGCTGCGCGCGCGCGATCGAGCCGTTGATCTCGGTGGGACAGTAGAAGCCGTAACGCTCGTCGGTCGCCTCGGGGCTCTCGGAGCGAGGCAGCATCGCGACGAACTGCGAGGCCATCGACGCGGCGTTTGCGAGCCTGCCTCGCGCGTTACCCGGATGGATCGAGTAGCCGGTGAAGGTCACGGTGGCCTTGAACGCGGTGAAGCATTCGGCCTCGATCCCGCCCTCGTCGGTGCCGTCGACGGTCACGCAGAACTTCGAGCGAAGCGCGTCGACCGGGAAGGTCTCCATGCCGCGACCGGTCTCCTCGTCCGGGGTGAAGATGACCTCGAGGTCGGGACGCGGCAGCTCGGGGTGCGCGAGGAGGTACTTCACGGCGGTCATGATCTCGGCGATGCCCGCCTTGTCGTCGGCGCCGAGCAGAGTCGTGCCGTCGGTCGTGATCACCGTCTCACCTTCGTAGCGCGCAAGCGCGGGGTACTCCTCCGGGTCGAGCGCGTATTCGTCGTTAAGCTCGATGATGCCGCCGTCGTAGTCGTCGTGGACCTGCGGGTCGACCCCCTCGCCGGAGAAGTCCGGCGCGGTATCAAGGTGCGCCATGAAGCCGATGGGGGTTCCCGGCGCGGTACCGGGCAGCCGCGCGATGAGATTGCAGTGATCGTCGAGCGTGACGTCGTCGAGCCCCAGGTCGCGAAGCTCGCCTTCGAGCATCCGGGCGAGATCGAACTGGCGGTCGGTCGAAGGAGTAGCGGCGTTGTGCGGATCCGAGGTAGTGTAGACCCGGACATACCGGAGAAACCGCTCCTGGAGGTCGTCGGCGAACCAGGCGCGGTCGGTGTCCATGTCGTGGAGCGAACGAGCGATATCTGGCATGACGCCATACTACGCTGCGGCGGTCGATCGGTCAAACCGCATCGGCATACGACCACAGAATGGTAGGAAGGCTGGTACGTTCCTACATTTTCGTGCCGTAAACGACGGGTATACTACATTTGAGTAGGTATTCTGCAGGGGCGCTTCGAGGGCCGAGGCGGCAAGTCGTTGTTGTGCCGCGTTTTGGACCATTTGCTGTATTTGGCACGTGGCTTGCTGAAGAGCAAGCAGACAAGACTCTCACGCCGGACCGTTCCAGTCCGGCGTACGTATGTGCAGAAGGAGTTACGAATGAGCGACGTACAAACACCGGCTGATGTTCTCAAGATGATGAGGGAAGAGAACGTGCAGATCGTCGATCTGCGGTTCATGGACTTCCCCGGGATCTGGCAGCACTTCAGCGTCCCGGCGACCGTGATCGACGAGGACACCTTCGAAGAGGGCCTGGGCTTCGACGGCTCGAGCATCCGCGGCTGGCAGGCGATCAACGAGTCCGACATGCTCGTGAAGCCGGTCGCGCAGACTGCTTTCATCGACCCGTTCATGACCGCAAAGACGATCGTCCTGACGTGCAACATCGCCGACCCGATCACCGGCGAAGACTACACGCGCGACCCGCGCAACATCGCGCGCAAGGCGGAGGCGTATCTGCAGTCGTCGGGCATCGGCGATACCGTGTTCTTCGGCCCGGAGGCGGAGTTCTTCGTCTTCGACGACATCCGCTTCGATCAGAACGAGCACTCCGGCTACTACTTCCTCGACTCCGTGGAGGGCCGATGGAATACCGGCCGCGAGGAGAACCCGAACCTGGGCTACAAGCCGCGCTATAAGGAGGGTTACTTCCCCGTGCCGCCGGCGGACAGCCTGCAGGACATTCGCAGCGAGATGACGCTCATGCTCGAGCACATCGGCATCCCCGTGGAGGCGCAGCACCACGAGGTCGCTACCGGCGGGCAGTGCGAGATCGACATGCGCTTTCAGCCGCTCGTACAGATGGCCGACAACCTGCTGAAGTACAAGTACATCGTGAAGAACGTGGCGCGCCGGCACAGCAAGACGGTCACGTTCATGCCCAAGCCGCTGTGGAACGACAACGGAAGCGGTATGCACGTCCACATGTCGATCTGGAAGGGCGGCAAGAACCTCTTCTTCGGCGACGGCTACTCGGGTCTCAGCGAGACCGCGATGTACGCGATCGGAGGGCTGCTGAAGCACGCGCCGGCGATCCTCGCGTTCACGAACCCGACCACGAACAGCTACAAGCGGCTCGTCCCGGGCTTCGAGGCGCCGGTCAACCTCGCGTACTCGAGCCGCAACCGTTCGGCGTCGGTGCGCATCCCCATGTACTCGAAGAGCGAGAAGGCGAAGCGCTTCGAGTTCCGCTGCCCGGACGCGAGCGGCAACCCGTACCTGGGCTTCAGCGCGATGCTGATGGCCGCGCTCGACGGGATCCAGAACAAGATCGACCCGGGCGAGCCCCTGGACAAGGACATCTACGACCTCCCGCCCGAGGAGCTCGCGAAGGTGCCCACGACGCCGGGGACGCTGCGCGAGGCGCTCGGCGCGCTCGCCGCCGATCACGACTTCCTGCTCAAGGGCGACGTCTTCACTCCGGACGTGATCGAAACGTGGATCGACTACAAGATGGAGAACGAGGTGAAGGCGCTCGACCTGCGGCCGCACCCGTGGGAGTTCGCGCTCTACTACGACATCTAGCGGCGACGCGCGTACCGCCTCTCGGGGCCGCCGGTTCGTCGGCGGCCCTTTTTCGTGCCCGGTCGCTTCGCGGCGCCGCCCGACCTGCCCCGGGCGGTGCCCCCGAGCGGCGCCGCATGCGTGCTCACATTCCACTTTCCTCCAAAAATCCCAGAAAAAGCGTGCACAATCGTGGGAATTCCTGACGCCCGTGGTACAATAGGAGCCGGAGGTTCTGCATGCGAAGACTACTCATCGTGCTGCTCGCGCTGCTTCTCGCGGCCACCTTTGCGAGCGCGCAAGAATTCGAAGACTACGAAACAAGTATCGAGGACTTCGCCGAAGGCGTCGCGGACAGCCTTCCGCTCAATTCGGCGATCGGTTTGACCTGGTCGGACGCGTACATCGGGCAGTTCCCGCACCTGGGTGTGGGGGCAACGGTGGGGTTCAGCAGCGTGCCCTACAGCGCGGTGCAGCCGGTCATCGAGGCGCTCGGCCTGGAATCGCAGCTCACCTCGAGCGAGGCCTTCGGCTACATCGAGCAGTACGGAGCGCCGTTCCCGGCCTACGCGGTCGACGCGCGAATCGGCGGGTTCATCCTGCCCTTCGACGTGGGTGTGAAGCTCGGCACCATCCCGCCGGACGTGGACACGACGTCGCTCGTGGACGGGGTCGATTTCGACTACTTCCTCGCCGGCGCGAACGTGCGGGTACCGCTGACCGACGGCAAGGGCCTCATGCCGGAGATCTCGGTGGGTGGCGGGTACAACCACCTGCGCGCATCCATCGGGTTGTCGGGGCTCGCCGGCGGCGATATGGAGCTCACCGACTTCAGCGACCCACGGCCCGGCGTCGACGAGACCTACACGCTCACGCTCACCGACCCGGAGGTGGAGTACTTCTGGCAGGCGAACGTGATCGACCTGCAGGTGCAGGCGAGCAAGCAGGTGCTGCTCTTCACGCCGTACCTGGGCGCGGCGGCGTCGATCGGCCTCGGGCAGGCCGGCGGCGGGCTCTACTCGGAGCTCGACTCGGATATCGAGCCGGACGATTACGACGCGATCAACGCCGCAGCCGAGGAGCAGGAGCTCGAGACCATTCCCGAGCTCGGCGAGAAGGGCTTTTCGGTCACCGCCGACATGCCCGCCGGCTGGTCGTTCCGCGCCTTCGGCGGGTTCAGCGTCAACCTGCTCATCCTGAAGGTCGACGTCACCGGTATGTACGACTTCCTGGGGAATAACTTTGGCGTGACGCTGGGGACTCGCGTCCAGCTCTAAAACCCTTTCACGAAGCAGTCCCATCTGCGCCTCGGGGGTTCTCCTCCTTCCCCCGGGGCCTTTTCTATGCCTGCCCGGCCTCCTCGCCGTCGGTCCGGAAGATCTCGATCTGCTCCTTCAACTGCTCGGTCGCCTCGTGGAGATTGCTCGCCACGAACGAGACCGATTCGATCGCGCCACAGGCCGATTCGGCCTGCCCGGCGATGTCGCCGGTGACGCTCTGCATCTCATCGGTGAGCCCGTTGAGGCCGCCGATCGCCTGCGATACCGTCTTCGTCTCGGCGCGTACGGTCGACGAGCCGGACTTCACGTCGGTGGAGACGTCCTGGAGGACCTGCATCGCGTTCATGATCTCGCCGCTGCCGGTGGAGAGCTCCGCGGCGCTCGCGGCGATCTCGTCGAGCGAGTTGACTACCGTCTGAACCTCCTGCTCGATCTCCTCGAAGGCGTGCTGCGTCTCGGTGCCCGAGCTCGCCGCCTCGTGGACCGTCTCCACGATCTCCTTGATGCTCGCCGTCGTCTCGGTGGAGTGTGTCGACGCCTCTTCGGCGAGCTTACGGATCTCGTCGGCAACGACCGCGAATCCACGCCCCGCGTCTCCGGCGTGCGCCGCCTCGATCGCGGCGTTCATCGCGAGCAGGTTCGTCTGACTCGCGACGTTCTGAATGATCGACACGAACTCGCTGATCGCGTCGACTCTCGCAAGCAGCGTCTGGACCGCCTGCATCGTGCGGCCGAGCTGCGCGCCGCCGTCGCGCGCGGTCTGCATGAGGCGCTCGCTCGACGCGCGCTTGGACTGCGTGATCGCCGCGACGTTATTGAGCGACCCGTTCATCTCCTCGATGCTCGCCGTCGACTGCGTCACCGCGGCGAACTGCTCCTCGATTCGGTCGCTGAGCTTGCCCATCTCCGCGTCGATCAGCTCCACCGACGCGCCCGACGACCCCATGAGCTCGTTGAGCCGCTCGACGCGCTGCGAGATGTGCCGCGTCGCGGCGGTGATCTGCTCCATCAGCTCGGTAGCGCGGCTGCTCGATTCGCCGAGCTGTTTTTCGATCGTGACGTTCACCTCCGAGCTGCTCTTCATGCTGCGTACGATTTCGGTGAGCCGATCCGCAAACCGGTTCACACCGTCGGCAATCTGGCCCACCTCGTCGCGCCTGCGCACCGAGATGCGCGTGCGCAGGTCGCCGTCGCTGTAGCAATAGAGCGCCGACTCGATCGCGCCGAGCGGCCGCAGCGACACGCGCAGCACGAGCAGGTAGACCAGAAGCGCGACCACACCGACCGCGGCGGCGGTGGCCGAGACCACGAGGAGGAACGAACCGAGCGCCGAGAACCGCGTCTTCTGCGACACGAGATAGCCGGTGAACCAGTCCCACGGTTCGTAGTAGTCGACCACGAACCAGTACGCACCGGCCTGCGTGTCCATCGTCGTTGCAAACGGCGTACCCGATTCGGCCCGAGCGACGAGCGCCTCGGCGAGGTCGGGGTCAGCGCCGAGCTCGTCCGGCCAGAGGATCAGATCACCGGTTCCGCTGAAGATGAGCGCGCGTGCCTCATCGGAGCCCTCGAACCGGCGTTCGAGGCGGGCGAGCAACTCCGACTGCAGGCGCGCCACCTCGTCGGAGGCGGCGCCCGCCGCGTCCACATCGGCATACTCGAACTCGATGCTTTCGATTCTGTTCGTGAAGTCCTGATAGTAGAGGTTGTCGATCTCGTGCCTGAAGAAGACGAGCGACACCGCCACCACCACGGCGGCGACGAGCAGGATAGAGACGAGGCCGAGGACGGCCAGTCGAGCCTTGATCGAAACGGTCATGCAACCCTCGCTTTGCCTCCGAGTATAGTATGAGCCCGGCGCATCCAACAACGAGGAAATCTGCTACGATCGACCCGTGTCGGGCATTGGCGGCCTCAACGAAACCGAGCTCCACGAGCAGTTGAAGCACCTCTACGCCGGGGAGGACGGCGCTACCGAGCGCGAGGTCGGCGGATTCGTCGTAGACGTCGTGCGCGGCGACGAGCTCGTCGAGATCCAGAGCCGGGGGTTCGGCAAGCTGCGCCGCAAGGTCTCGGTGCTTGCCGAATCGCACCGGATCCGGATCGTTCACCCGATCGCCGTGGAGACGCTCATCACCAGGCTAAGCGACACGGGCGAGCTCGTAAGCAGCCGCCGCTCACCGCGCAGAGGCCGCGTCGAAGAGGTGTTTCGCGAGCTCACCTCCATCGCCGACCTGCTGCCGCATCCTGCCGTCGTCGTGGACGTCGCGCTCGTGCGCGCGGTGGAGACGCGCGTCGACGACGGGCGGGGGAGCTGGCGGCGGCGCGGTGTGAGCGTCGTCGCGCGGCAGCTGGGCGAGGTCGTGGAGACCCGATCGTTCTGCCGGGCGGCCGACTACCTGGGCGTGCTGCCGACCGCGCTCGACCGGCGGTTCACCAACGGCGACCTCATCGCAGCCGGCGGCCTGCGCTACCGCGACGCCCAACCGATCACGAGCACGCTGCGCAAGATGGGGCTGCTCGAGCTCGTCGACAAACGCGGGCGCGAGCAAGTCTACGAGGTCGTCGAGCGGCCCCGATGACGCGGCCGGGACCGGATGCCGCCGGTTCGGAGGGTTTCAACCCGCGCCGTTTATCGCTACACTATGAGCGGCGAGGTCGCCCTTCGCGCCCGCGGACCATCTTCCGCGCAGCGACACCCGCCCCGGTAGCTCAGGGGATAGAGCAACTGCCTCCTAAGCAGTAGGTC
>CAZVEF010000076.1:0-10923 GCA_964625715.1 uncultured Spirochaetaceae bacterium
ATCACATTTTGCCATTAGCTCTATTTAATCAAGTTCATCGCGGGCGTGTCAAGCGGGAACGAGGCGGCCGAGGCCATCGGGAATACGCGTGGAGCGGTTGACAGGAAGGAGGAGAAGCCGGGCTTCCCCTCCCTCGCAGGCGTTCCATTTACAGACTATCCGCGGTGGTCTCCTCGTACACGTCTTCGTCGGTGAACTCGTGCTCGGCGACGAGATCGTTGTTGTTGTCGTAGACGCGGATCGTCATCTCGGCCTCGAATTCGCCCTGCGCCTGACTCTCGAGCTCCTCGCTTGAGTCGAAGTCGATGTTCTCACGACCCCAGTAGCGGAAGCTCACGATGATCTTGCCGCCCTCGTCACTCGTCAGGTTTGAAACCGAGAAGCCCGCGTTGACCGCATAGCCGAACCGCCAGAAGAGATTCCCCGCAACATCCTCTCCCGACTCTCCCGACCGCTCCGCCTCGACGCTGACACGGCCGCTGCCCTCGCTGTTGACCCGGCCTTCGTGGATGACGAAGTTCGTGCCGTCGGTCCACTCGTCGTAGGTGAACACGCCTTCCTGCTCGCCCTTCGCGTCGAACTCCCCGCTGGTTGGGTCGCTGGTTGAGTCGCTGGTTCCGCTGCCGGTCACCTCGAGGTAGAAGCTCTCGACCGTGGCGGTCCCACCGCCGTCGGGCTCAAAGACCTCTGCCCCGTTCACCGACTCGTCCAGGATCTCGAGGGTGTAGTCGATTTCGATGTCGTCCGGATCGTCGAAGTCGCTCTTGTCCTCTTTCGTCACTGAACGCGACGGAGCGATGGACCGCGCGGCGTCGATGCTGTGCTGGACGAGGCCGTTGAAGACCGCCTCGAAGGTTGAGCCCTGCACGGCAAACCCGAGGTCTTCGTCGATGCTTTCGATCAACACGCTGCCCGTGCCTTCGCCGGCCCCTTTGCCGGTGACGTCCATCGCCTCCAGCACCGCCTCTTCGTCCTCCTTGAAGGTAGTGCCCGCGGAGTAGCTCCTGAGGTCTTCGGGCGAGATCTTGCCCACCCGAGGCGCGAGCAGCCACTCGCAGCCGGTGAGTGCCGAAACGATCATGACCACGGCGAGTCCCAACAGGATACGTTTCTTCATACCTTCCTCCTCACGAAACCCTCTGAGTAGACTATATCACGCCGCGAGCGCGCGCTCCATGTTCGCGCTCGCGCTCGCTAGTACGAGACCCTGATTTCGGAGACGACGTGGACAATATCCCTATACTGTCCAAAATCACTGTCCGCCGGACCGAGAAACACCGGCGCCTGCACCGACGCAGTGACCGCTGGAGCGGGCTCCCAGGCGACCGACGCGGACAGCACGCTGCCGCCGTCGTCGAAGGACACGAGCCCGCCGAGCACGAAGGACCACTGCGAGCGTGCGCCCGCTCGCAGCCTCGCCGACAGCAGAAGGTCGTTCGCGAGCACCGGCTCGACGACCTCATCCGCCCGAACGCCGTCGGGCAGGAAGGAGTGACCGGCGTAGTACTCTCCGAGCAGAAGCAGGTCGAGCCCGCCGGCTCGGTAGCTCGCGCCGGCAACGCCGGCGAGCGTGGGCGCCGTCTTGAGCCGCGAGCGTTTGGAGTACGGATCGATCGTGGTCGCAGCGATCGTCTTGTTGGGGACCAAAGCGGCGTCCACCCAGATCGTGCTCGAACCCGCAACGCTCTCGGCGGCGAATCCGAACGAGTCGATGAGCGCCTCCTCCGGCACGACGTGGAGGTCGTAGCGCCCATGAGCAACGTCAACGAAAACGCGGGGAACGGGTGTCGGGTCGACGCCGTGGTAGTAGAAGACCAACAGATCCACCGGTCCCGCGACGACGCCCGCGTGCGCGCCCCCGGAAACCCGCCGGTAGGGCTCCAGGATCCGGCGCGTGCGTTCGGCGAAGACCTCGTTCAAAGGTACCGGATCGTCCGAGATGCGGGGATCGTCGATCACTTCGTCGGACGGCAATCGCGGGATCCAGATCGAGCCCGGCTCGACGAGCTGAGGCACCGCCGGAACCGGCACCGCCACCAGGGTAAGCGACGCGGAGCCGAAGAAGGCGGTCGCGGTAGCGAGCGTCTGCGCCGTACCGGCCGCGTCCACGTCGCCGCGCGCGACGGTATCGAAGGAGACGCTCGTATACGTGTCGTTGGGCGAGAGCAGAACCGCGCGACCCACTCGGTGGCGAAACCTGCCGACCTCGACGACCGCCCAGCGAGACGGTACGAGGCGAAGCCTGAGCTCGTCGAGCGACACCCCGGACGACTGCAGGTCGTCCAGATCGGGCGATTCCGGGTCGTCCGGCTCAATCTCCATCCGGTCGGCGGAAGCGGGGTCGGTGATCTCGTGCCAGACGGTGGCGGCGGCCCGGAGCTCCGCCCGCTCTCCGTACACGCCGGCGATCGTCTGAAGCTCGGTACGCAGGCGTGGACTGGCAAGCTGCGCGAGTCGCGGCGAGAGCGTAAGCGAGGGCAGCATCACCGCCTCACCGCCCACAACGAGCTCCTGCGACCGCGCGGCCGGCAGCGCGGAGAGTCCAAGGAGGACTGCGGCCACCGCGAGGCGGCGCGTCACAGGTTTCCCCGGCTGAACACGCGCGCTGGAATGGGCTCGTCGGTGGTGACCTTCCGGAGCACGATCTCCGTCGACGTGCCGGCTCCGACCGTCTGCATCGTCGCGCGGCGCGGAAAGGGCTCACCGTCGACGGTCGTGCGTTCGTGCAGCTCGAAGAGTCGGAGAAGCTCGTCCGACGCGGAATAGTACTCGGCGCGGACGAGGATGCGGTCGGTTGCGGAGACGTAGACGACACGGCGCGCGTAGCCGGTGGTGATGCCCTGCGGGACGACTTCGAATGCCCGGCACGGCTCGCCGTCCACCTCGCGGTCTGGTAGCTCGCGGACCTCGTACTCGCCGTCGCGCGGCGGGGTGAAGTCTTCCACGACGAAGTCCGAGTCGAACAGGCGTTCCTCGCGCGCCGAACCGGCCACACGCCGCACGCCACGGCTGGAGGCGATCCACTGGTCGGTGCGCCGCGCGTCTCCGATCATCAGGTACTTCATGCGGCTCAGAAAGGCCGGCGCGATGACCTGCGCGAGGGCTCTGTGCCGTTCGTCGTCCTGCTCGACGTAGAGTTCGAGCGTACGCGTCTTCATCCCCCGCTCGTGAATCTCCATCTCGACCCGGGCTGTAAGCGTCTCGAAGCGGCCGAAGAGCGCGGCGTCGCGCAGCGCGTCGTGGGAATCGGTGTAGGCCCGTGGGCCGACGAGCGCGACCAACGCGAGTACCAGACCAACCTGTCTCATGAATCCCTCCCGGTCGACCTCGCCGTGCGCCGGACGGGGCGCGGCAACCAGCCCAGGATAGCGGGGACGACCAACAGCGTCGTGGCGGTGGCCGCGACGAGCCCCGCGGTCAGCACGAACGCGGCCTCGCCGAGATACCGGAGCGCCGACGCGTAGAACACTGCCACACCCGCGGCGATAATTCCGGTGGTCTGGACGATGGCCACGCCGGTGCGGTGGATCGTCTCGGCGAACGCCTCGTCATGACCTACCGAAGCGCACTCGCGTCGGTAGACGATGAGGAAATAGAGCACGTCGTCGTTGCTGACGCCCAAGAGCGCGCAGATCATGATCACGTGGGTGGGATCGTTGAGCAGACCGAGCCACCCGAGGAGTCCGTAGTAAACGATTACACCGACGGCGGTCGGCAGCGTGGCGACGAGCGCCCATCGCAGCGAGCGGAAGACGGCGAGCAGGAAGAGGACGAGAAAGACGCCGAAGAGGACGAGCGAGAGGATCTGGCTGCGCACGAGGTAGGCAGTCTGCCGCAGATTCTGCACGGGTAGCCCGAGAAGATCCACGCCGGCATCCGGTAGAAGGCTTCGGGCTTTCGCCTGAACGGAGTACAGAATCGAGTCGCTGTCGGCCCCGCCTCTGTTACCCACCAATGGCTGGAAGCGCTCCTGCCGTGTCGCCACGGGCGCCCAGAGCACGATCCGCGCCACGCTCCACGAAGCGTCTGCCAGCGAGTCGAGACCGGGAACAGTCTCGCGTCCCGAGAGCAGCTCCATCGCCTCGCCGATCTCCGCGTCCGTACGCGGGGAGACAGGCTCGAGGCGCCCGTCGTGCCTGCCGAGAAACCACTCTACGAAGTCTACGTAGGAGATGCTCTGAACCGACGTCTCGTCTCGCGCGAACTGCTCCTGCAAGCTGCGGACGGAGTCGAAGAAGCTCGGGTCGACCAGGCCGTATTCGCGCCGTGTATCGACGATGAGCTCCAGCTCGTGGTCGGCATTCGTCCGCTGCTGGAAATAGCTCACCGCACGCGAGATGGGATGCGGCGGAACGAAGGCGTCGCGAAAGCTCTGGCGAGCACGGATGTTCGGCAACCCGAACGCGAGTACGACGGCAACGACGCCCAGCACCGCGAGCCGCACCACCGCAGACCGCTCGGTCACTCGGCCCAGGTCGAAACGACGCGGCGCAGATCGGGATATGCCCTGGGTGGCCCACCAGCGCAGCAGGCGCGGAAGCAGGAAGAGCGCGCAGAGCACGGCTTCCAGCGTCCCCACAGCTACGAACCATCCCGTCTCGCGGAGGACCGCGCTGGGAACAACGGTGAGTGTGAGGAAACCGAACAGAGTCGTCAGAGCCGCCGCCGCCACCACACCAGTCACGGGGTCGAGCGCCTGAATTACCTGAAAACCCGACGCTGCGACGTGGCGATGGACGTGAATGCTGTAGCTTGTCGCGAGCACGAGTATGATGACGGGAATAGGAATGGTCGTCATGCTCACCGGCGTTCCGGCCAGCGCGAAGAGGCCGAGCGTCCAGACGCTCGGGACCAGCGACACGCTCGTCAGGAGCAGGCCCCCGAGCAGCGAGCCGGTTATGCACGACTCGATCACGAGCACGATCGCAAGGGCGATCACGCCAATGACGAGGAGCTCTCTCGCGGCGGTCCTCGTCGCGATATGCTCGAAAACTCCGTCGCCGAAGAGACGAATGTCGTCGTCAGGAAGAACGGCCAGGAGCCTGGAGGCGTAATCAACGGCGTCGGCACCCGGCTTCGGAGCGAAGTAGGAAAGAACCGCCTCCCCGTCGTCCGACAGGAACAGCGAGCGGAAGAGCGGCGTCGCGTGCACGCGCGTTCGCAGCAGCTCCTGCGACTCGGCGTCGGGATCGTAGAGTCGGCGCTCGACGAGCACATCGCCCTCCAGAAAGAGATCCTGGAGGTTGGTGACGCTGACGACCGACCCGCCCTCCACCGTGGTCGCCAGCCGCGTCAGGTGGTCGACGCGCGCGAGCTCCGCGTCATCGACCGTCTCGCCAACTTCGACGGCGCCGAGGATCATACCCCGGGCGCCGAAGATCGCCTCCACCTCGCGGAGCCGGCGCATGTAGGGGTCGTTATGGGGCAGGATGGGATCAAGGCCGGACCGGAACTCGAGCGAGCCGAGAGCGAACACCGACACGAGCGTCACGAGCGCGAACGGGATGACGACGTAGCCCCCCAGCCGCTGGTAGGCGAGCCGGGGGAGGGTGTGGATGCGCACCGGCACGCGAGCATTCTCGTTTGGAGCACGCGCTGCGTCAATCGAGCCTCAGGAACGGCCGTGCCACGCTGCCCACGCGAACGACCGGATGCGCGCACGGTTGTCGCTCGCGCCCGGCCGCTACCCGCGGATCTTCCGCCCCTCGGCGAAAACGGCGGTGGGGAAGGCGCCGAGCGTGAGCGGATCACCGTCCCACACCACGAGGCTCGCGAGCTTGCCGGGCTCCACGGCGCCGAGCTCGTCGTCGATCCCGAGGATCTCGGCGTTGCGCCGGGTGATCAGGTTGATCGCGTCAACCGGCGACATCCCGGCGATCAGAAAGTACTTCAGGCTGTCGCGGAGCGCCGAAGAGAGGATCACCGGATGGTCGGTCATAAGCCCGAAGCTCGCCTTCGACTCCATGATCACGCGGGTGTGCCGGTAGCTCGCGTTCTTGAGCTCGACCTTGTAGTCGAGCGAGCCGAGCGGACCGTAGATCACGGGGATGCCTTCTTCCGCGAGCCGGTCGTAGATCTCCACGTGGTGGACGTCGCACGTGTGCTCCGCGGTGAAGCGGATCCCGTAACGGCGCTTGAGCTCGATGAGGTAGAGGAGGTCGTCCTCCTTGTGCGCGTGGCACTTCACCGTCTTCTCGCCGCGCAGAACCTGAAGGATCGCCTTCTCCTCGCTCGAGAGCTCGAGCTCGTACGAACGTTCCGCGCGGGCCCGAGCCTGCCCGTCGTCGCCGGCGTCGGCGAGCGCCTTCTCGAGCGAGGCGCGCGCCTTGCCCTCCTTCTGCAGCACCTCGTCGAAGCGCTTCTCCAGGTGCGCGTAGGCGCCCATCCGCGTCGTGGGCCGGGTGCCCTTCCAGCTCTGGGTCGATTTGGGGTTGTAGCCGAGCGCCATCTTGTAGCCGAAGTCGCGGAACAGTCCTTCCTCTCGATTGGCGGCGAAGTGCCTGATGATCCGTGCGCGCCCGCCGAGCAGGTTGCCGCTTCCCGGTACGACGCAGCTGTAGAGCACGCCGAAGTCGGTCGCCTCCGCGAGGCCCCGGTCGTCCCAGTAGATCCCGTTCATGGGGTCGTTGAGCGGCGTGATCTGGTCGATCTGGTCGTTCACATCGGCCTCGCTCTGCGGCTCTCCCTGGCGGATCATACCGATGTGGCTGTGCGCGTCGATGAACCCCGGCGTCACGATGCCGCAGACATCGGCCTGCTCTTCGGTTCCCTCCCGGACCTCCACGATCCGCTCGTCCTCGATCCGGATGACGACGCCCTCGCGGCGTTCGCGCCCGTCGTAGAGCACGCGGGCGAATACGGTTGTCTGCATGGGCGAAGCGTAGCACGAAACGAGGCGGGAGTCATGGGGGATCGGTACGGCTCAGGAGCCGAAACCGTGCACGCCGGGAACCTGCGGCACGACCTCGAAGTCCCGTCGCGGCTGAGGAGCATCAACCGACCACACCGCGCGCTACCGCAGGTTCTCATCCATGTAGAGCGTGAGCTCGACGAGCCGCTCGAGAAGCTCCTCCCGCGATTCGCCGGGGAAGTTCGCGAGGACGATCTCCTTCGCGTAGAGCCGGGCGACGTAGCGCAGCTTCGTCTTCTGCTGGCGTGAGGCGTGGACGAAGTCCGGGTGGCCGCTGTTGATCGTGATGAGCGATTCGGCCTCGCTGTAGCGAGATCTCCAGAGCTCGCCGGGTACGTACGAGAAGGTATAGCCGGGCAGGCCCTTACCGGAGCCGCGTTCGCCGGGGCGCTGCTTCAGGAGCTCTGCGGTGACTGTGACGACCGCCTGAGCCTCCGCGGCGCGTTCCTCGCCGCCCCCGGTGGGCTGGAGCGCGCGTACGCCGATGGTCGCAAGCTCCGGCTCGGCCGGCGCGTGGTAGGCCGCGAACTCGCCCGCCGTGTTGAGCTCACCTGCGCCGGCGAGGAGCGTCCACTCGAAGTCGAGCTCCGTACCCTCGATCGTCCGGCGCGACTTGTCGCGCGCGACCGCCGAGAAGGTCTTCTCCGTGGAAACGGCGACGGTCGCCTTCGCGGGGCGGATGTCCACCCGGAAGAGCGGGCCCGGCATCTCGAAGAAGGCGGGCTCGCGATCGCGGATCTCGCCGCCGGGCTCGGCTACCGCCTCGCCGAGTGCCGCATCCGAAGCGCCGGCGTCCTCGTCCGCCTCGGCCTCCGCGGCACCCGGCTGCCCCGCCGCGCCGTCACCCCCGGGCCCGCCGCCGGTTCCCTTCGCACCGGCCCCCGGCCCCCGGCCGCGAACCTGCGAGGCGAGCCACGCGTACTGCTCGTCGGGCAGCATGCTGAACGCCTCGCGAAGCGCGCGCGTGATCCGCCGAAGCATCGACTTGCTCGCCTCTTCCTCCTCGGCGCGCCGCTGCTCGTCGATCCGTTCGTTCAGCGCCGGCTCGAGCTCGCGCAGCACGCGCACGAGCTCGTGCTGTCGGTCGTCGTAGACGATGCCGGTACGCGTGCCGGGGGTGAGGTTGACGAAGTCGGCGTCGACGATGCCTTCGAGGAAGCCGCTCGACCAGGGCGGACGGCTGAGCTCGCCGATCGCCGCGAGATCCTCGAGGACGCGCGTGCCGTTACGGTAGAGGCCCACGCCCGCACCGGTCGACGGCGCACAGAGGTAGAGCTCCACGTAGACCTCGCCGAAGGGCGAACGGACCTGCGGAAGCCCGTGAATGAGCGTTCCGTGGAACTTGCGCGGTTCGACGGTGAGCTCCTTGCGCGCCGATCGGTCTACGATCGTGATACGGACGCCGCTCTTCGCAATGCGGTCGCGAAGCTCGCTCGCGAGGTAGCTCTGGATCTTCTCGCCGCTCAGGACGCGCACGCCGGAGAGAATGGGCTGGATGTGCAGCGTCGTCCCGGGCCGATCGAAGAGCTCCCGGCTCTCGCGGATGGCGTACGCCGGGCTGTCCTTTACGAGGCGAAGCTTGCGCACCACCCCCTCGGCATCGCGCGAGGTCAGCGTGAGCTCCTCGCCCACCGTCCAGAAGCTCAGGAGGCCTATGCCGTACTCGCCCTGGATCCCCTGCTCGCCCTGCTCTTTGAGCTTGCGCTTGATCGAGTCACCGATGTGCGTCGCGAGATAGGTGAAATCGCGCACGCCTTCGCCGTCGTCGGTGATGCGGATGTAGTGCTCGCCCGCCTTCTTCCCGCGCACGATCGTAACGTTCTGCGCGTGCGCGTCGATCGAGTTTTCCACGAACTCGGCGATCGCCTTCAGCGGGTTCGACTGCGAGAGCGCGATGATACGGATCGCGTTCCACTGATTGCCGATCCGCAGCTTGCCCTCGCCTTTCGTTCGGGCCATGAGGGGAGTATCGGGGCAGGTGACGGAACGGTCAAGGTTGCCGGGGTCACTTCGCGGTGGCGACCGCTCGGCGAAACTGCGTCGAACCCGCTCCCGAAGGTGCGCGCGTGCGGGGAAACCGCGGTACAATGGTAGTGAACGAAGGTTGTCCCGCAGAGAGAGGAGCACGCGATGTACCTTGAAGACTCAAATGGTCGAATACAGGCGAACCCGAGCCCGGCGGCGATCAGCCAGGCGCTCGAGCAGATCGGCACGACGCTCGACCACTGCATCCTGCAGCTCGACGGCGACGAGTTCGTGCAGGCCGCCGGCCGACCGGGACGGCTGTTCGTGCAGTACGGAGCCTCCGGAGCTCTTCAGGAGAGCGATCGGACCGATCTCGACGTCGCGACCGTGTCGCGCGTCTTCTCCGACGCGATGGCCGGCAACGACGCGTGGAAGGCCGAGCTCGGCTTCCGACCGGCCGGGGGACCGGCGGCGCAGGCGGAAAGCACCGACCACCCAGGAGCGCGCACGTCCGCAGCCGGCACCGCAGGCGCGGCCGGCACAGCGGCCGGGTCGTCGCTGAAGGACGAGATCTTCGGCTCGGTGCGCCGGCAGGCGGGACGCGAGGTCTCCTACGGAGTCGGGCGAATGGTTCGCAGGTTCCTGCGACGCCTGCTCGGCGGGCGACTCTAGAAGGGTCGGCGCCGCGGCGAGGCAGAGCCCGATCGTGTGAATCCGGCCTGTCGCGTCTACCTCCGGTACGGGGGCAGACCAAATCGCTCGACGAAGCCGCGCACGTCGCGGACGTCCTCGTCGCGGATCGACGCGGCGTAGCGGTCGAGAAGTCCCTCGTCGTAGCGCAGGCCCGAGTAGAGCACCCAGTGCGCCTTGTTGAGACGCTGCCGTCCGAGGCGCTCGCGCCACCACTCGGGCTGCCCCATGCCCAGTCCGATCGCCGCCTCTCCCAGGTCGCGGTAGTGGCTGTAGGCAAGGACGTGCGCCTGAGAGAGTCGGGCACGCCGTTCGTCGGTGAGACCGCTCTCCACGGTGACCCAGGCGGGAGCGTCCACGCGTTGGTCGGGTCGCAGATAGTCGGGGTCCTCGATGTCGTCTTCGTTTTCGGCGAGCAGGAGCGGCCAGAGGAAAGGGTCGTCCCAGAGGCGCGATGCGATGTCGTAGAGCGTGTCGCCGCGGCCGACGGCCACGGTCGTGGCGGGGACGGGCTCCGGCTCCTCGACGGGCGGGGGGTCGGGTTCAGGCTCCGGGGCGGGCTCATCGGCCGGGGTCGCTTCGGGCGCGGACTGCTCCGGCTCGACCGGCGCATCGTCAGCGGCGGATTCGGTCTCCGGCCGGCGCGTGCGCGCATCGGCCTCCCCGAAGGGGCTCGCCACGAGCAGGACGACGAGCGCCGCGGCGACGAGGAGCACGCCGGCGAGGATCATGAGGGGGAGTCCGCTTCGCTGCATCCGCATCGATCTACCTCGCAGTAAAGTATCGAGCATCGACCGCCGGCTGTCCACACCATAACGCGGGCAGGCCGGGGCGTGACGGGTATGCTGGAGCGTCGGTCGAATCGGGCGGCGGGAGACGACCGGCGCACGAGCGGCCGGCGCGCGGGCGCCCCGTCACTCCCGGTAGCGCAGCGGCACCTCCACCGCGGCGTCGTTTTCGGGCAGGCCCGAGGGGTTCGCGCGCTGAAGGATGAGCGTCCCGCGCTGCATGAAGTCCGGATCGCGCTTCTCGTAGGGGCTTTCGAAGGAGAGCTCGGCGCGGAACGGGACGAAGTCCTCGGTCATCCAGTCCTGCTCTGCGCGGGCCGCGCCCTCGGCGATGATGAGCCCGTCCCAGTCGACGAGGACCACGGGGAAGTCCGCCTCGAAGTACCAGGTGCCTCGTGCCTCGCCGCGTACAACGAGCGGGCTCTCGACGACGTCTCCCGGACGCGGCGCGTCGATGCGACACGCGTACGATCCCAGGACGGACTCGTGCGAGTGCGAGTACTCGACACGAACGCGAGCGATCACGCCGTTCGATCGCTCGGCGAGGCGGTGGTATAGACGCTCAAGGCG
>CAZVEF010000077.1:0-10869 GCA_964625715.1 uncultured Spirochaetaceae bacterium
GCCATCGTCGAATGAGTAGTAGGCCTCCAGCGAATCGCTCGGGAGGATCTGGCCGGGAAAAGCAAGCTGAATGGTGCGCGGCTCGCTCATGCAATCCGCCCTCTGCGCTGCAGCCGCCGCCCCGCCTCGTCGAGGATTTCGTAGAGATGATCCACACCGTAGACCGGCGCATTGATGTTGATCGTCAACCCGCCCGGACTCCCCGGAGCCGGGGTGACCATGACGTGCTCTCGACCGCCCGGGTTGTCCCCCACGAGGAGGAGTTCCGGGCCGTCAGTCATGAAGTTCGCACCGCGCGCAGCCGACTGGACGCCGGAAAGCGTTGTCGCCTGCTTCGCCGCCGCGATACGCGCGTTGTACACGTCGATCTCCGCCTGCAGCTCCTCGTCGCGGCCGCTCCAGAACTTGTCCCATCCGCTCATCGCGTCGAGCTCGGCCTGGAGTTCGTTGCGGGCAGCCCTCAGTCCGCGGAGCTTCTCGTTCCGCGCGGCTTGGATGTCCTTCTTGGCCTCCATGGCCGCCTTGCCCTCTGCCTCGCCTTCCGCCGCGCCGTACTCTTCGTTGAGCCCCGCCATCCCCTCGCGGAACTCCTGCGAAGTGATCCGCCCGCGTTGCCACTGATCTCTGAGCACGTCGAACTCGACGCCGAACACGTCCTGCAGCTCGTCCAGGTACTCGTTGCGGATATCGATCTCCGACCGGTACGCGTCGTCCAGTTCGATAACGTGGTTCCGTGCCTCTTCGGCCGCCGCCTCGATCGACTCTTGAGATACACCGGTGAGTGCGTCCCATGCTCCGGCAGCGAGGTCAAACAGCCCGGCCGCGAGCCCGCCGGCTCCCGGCATCAGGATGTCTGCAACGGAGCCGACGGAGCTCCGGAGAATCCCCTCGAGGTCGAACGCATCACCGCTCAACGCGGATCCTATCTCCGAGGCCAGCATCCCGCCGATATCCATCGCCGCCTGCGCGAACTGCTCACGCATCGCTTCCGCGGCCCGTTCGGACTCGCTCTCAATTTGCGGCTTCAGATCGATGTCTTTCGGGATGTCCTTCAGTTCCTTCTCGAGCTCGCGGTACTTATCGGTGAGGCCCTGCGTCTCGTCAGCAGCCTCCCCGGTGATCGCTCCCAGACGCAGGAGCCCCCCTTCCGCGAGATCGATCCCGTCGTTCACGAGTCCGAAGCTCATGGCCAGCTGGATCGAGGTGTCCACGGCGACCCGCTCTTGCTCATCCAGTTCGGCCAGGCGCCGACGCAGGATCTCCAGGGCCTGCGCGCGATCGCGCTCCATCTCTGATCCGGCGGCCCAGCGGTACCCCTCGAGGTACTCGATCTGTTCCAGTATGCGATCGCGCTCGGTCTTCTCGGCCTCCAGGAGCTTCACGACCTCGCCGCGGGCTTCGCGATACTCCTGCTCTATCTCGAGCTGCCGGCGCCGCGCCTCCGCCTCGCGCTCCGCCTGATCGGCTGCCTCGCGCTCCGCCTCTGCCCGCGCCTCTTCCTCCTCGGCGAGCTCGGCATGTACTCCGCGCAGGTACTCCATTTTCGATTCCTGCTCGGAGAGCTGCGAGAGAATCTCCGCACGAGCCCATCGTTCTTCCTCGATCGCCACTTCCAGGACTGACTCGTCCTGCTCGAGTTGCCGGATCAAGCGGCTGCTCTCCATGAGATCGGCCTGTGTCTGGTCCATCTGACCTTGGAGCACCTGCATCGCCCGTTCATAGGCGTCGGCATCGCCAAATCCGGAGAGCGCGTCAGCGAGTACATCTGCGTCCTCACGTCGTTGGCGCAGGTTCGAGAAGAGCTCGTTTGCCTTCTCGGTAAGAATCGTGAAGGCATCGATGGATGGCTCGAGCGCGTCCAGGATGAAGAAGCCGAAGTTCTCGCGCAAATCTCCGACCAGGTTGTTGAGTTGCTCAAGACCGCCGCTTTTCGTGGCCGCGAGCTCGCGCGCCACCCCGCCGACCTGAGATTCCAGGGTGTCGAGGATAACAGTCTGTGCGCCTGCGACGTCCCCGGCCTCCGTCATCGCCTCGATCATCTCGCGCTGCGCTTCCGTGAACGACACGCCGACCCGTCGCAGCGCCGTCAGACCCGTAGCTGGATCCTCGAGTGCCTTTCCCAGTTGGAGCGCTGAGCTCCTCAGATCCTGGTCGAACGCGGCGGACAGATCCAGGGCGAGCTCGGTCGAACGCTCGAACCCCTCACCCTGGAGGCTCTTGAACGTGAGGAGGATGGACTGCATGTTGAGGATCGCCTCATCACCGAACGTCGTGACGCCCTGCAGACTGGACGCCATCTCCTCGAGCTGATCAGAGTTGAATCCGGCGGCATGGCCCGTAGCTCGGAGAACACCGGCGATCTTCGCCTCCGCACGCTCCTGAACGGCGTATGCGTCGGTGAGCTCTCTTGCGGCGTTCACGGCGCCGCGAATCGCCACAACAGCGGTGCCCACAGCCGCGGCGACCGCGCCGAAACCAATGGCCGCTCTGGACGCAGAGCTCTCCGTGCCCTGCATTGACGAGTCAACGCGCTGGAGGTCCCTGACTGCCTTGTCTACTTCGGCCCTGACGAGGACCTTCAATTCATCGTTGGCCACGCTTCTCCTGCCTCATCATCTCGCGCGCGTGCTGGAACTCCTGCTCGCAGACCTCCAGAACTCTCACGTATAGCATCCGCTCCTGTCTCCAGCCCTGGCCGTTTGCCAATCCGAATCTCCGATACCGGTTCCACTCGCCGAGCGCGTCCCGGGTGAACTCATCCGCCATGATCGCCGGGATGTCACCCCGACGAACAAATCCCTTTCCTTCGTCTTCCGTGCTGAGGTAGACGATGTCCTCCTCATCCGGCGCGAAACTGTAGTCGTCATAGGCCACGCCCATAGCGATCAGCGACGTGGCCAGTCTCAGTTTTTTTCGCGGTCCTCCCCGAGCGCCACACCACGCCAAATGAAGAGGAAGATCTCCGTCACCAGGCCGTACACGTCGACAGCCTTGCATGCACAGAGTTCCTCTCCGTTGGTGACCGGTTTGCCGTCGTGCTCGTATGCTTCGATGCCGGTGCAGAACCGCTCAACTATCGCCGTCGGAGCGGGTATTCTTCCGGGACCGCGATCGAACGGCTCGTACTCCTTCACCGTCGGGTGAGTCACCGTCACCTTGATCTGTTCCTCTTCCGGAAGCTCCAGGTTGCCCCGCCACTTCGGCCGGAACGTCTCGGGTGCTGTGCTGCTCGTTTTCATCGAAGGTCACCTCTACGACTGCGCGCCTGCGGCCATGATCGTTGTACGACTCGAGGAACCGCGCGTTCTCGATGCGATCACCGGACTCGGTCTCGAGCCGGTACGTCGGAAGATGCCCGGGCTTCTCGCCCGGGCGGATTCGCAGCCGCATCTACGCCACCGTGCGGTAGTAGAAGCTCGGCCGCTCGCGGCCGACCGCGGTGTAGTTGCAGTTGAAAACCTGCTTGCCCTGCATGGGCTTGTCGGTCGTCAGTTGCTCGACGATGACCGGCAGGTACTGCATAATCTCAACCTCGCCACTCGTCGTGGTTTCGTTGCGGCCGAGGAATGCGTGGATCACGCCCTGGCTCGGTCCCTCGAACGTGATGTTCCCCGCGCCGTCGTCCTCGATTACGGTGAAGAACTTCTTGAGGATGGACAGGACCTGATCGTCCTCCGAGAAGAAGTACCCATCGAAACTGCCGGAGATCTCCGGCTTGTCGCCTTCCTCGTAGGACGTCGCGTTGTCGATCTGAGTCGTATCGTCGAACTTCTGCTTGCTCGCGGAGTTCGGAATGTCCTTGACCCACGCCACCTTCGTCAGCGTGATCGGCTTCGCGTCGTCGCCGGTCTCCGGCGTTATCTCCGCCGCCCCGGTGCCGTTGTAGACGATGTCTCCGACAACAGCGTCCGTCGGCCATGCGCTCCCGCTTGCCGCTCGTGCTGTGATCTTGTAGAACCCCTCCGTCGCGAGTGGAGTGACGCCGTCGCCGGACTCCTCCGCTCCAAGGGTTGCGAAGTACAAGTAGTTCTTCGTCCCGCTCAATCGCTTACTCATTGCGATCCTCCAATGTGTCGAGCTCTGCTCGGATTGTTGCTACTGCGACGCCCAGTGCCTGGGCGCCCATCTGTGGGTCGACGTAGTCGACGTCCGCCACCTCGGAGACGAACACGTTGCCCCCGAGGCTGTCGTCCTGCTGCACGCTCTCGTAGAGCGCGTCGAGGTACGCGATCAGCCGTTGAGCGAGTTCGTCGGCATCCGCCGATCGCGCGGCGAAGTAGACATCGATCGGCTTGACGCACGTGCCCTCCTCCAGATTCTCTTCCGGGGCCCCGGGCACGAGCACAACCGCGTCGTAGGACTGCATCTTGTAGGGGTGCTGCCAGCCGATGATCCACTTCGATATCCGGCTCGTCTTCCCGATCTCGGTGAGCGCCGCCGGAATCGACGCCTGCAGGTAGGTGCTGATTCCGCTCAGAATCGCGTAGGTGTCAAACACGCATCCTCCTCAGCACACCGGCAATCACTTCGTTCGCGATCTGCTGGTGGCGCTTCCGGCTCCGGAAGGCACGCCACGACGGCCGCATGAACGCCCGTTTCCCGCGCTCGTAGCGCACCAGGTAGTTCAGCCGACCGCGGACACCTGATCCGGGCCGCACGCCGAACACGCCGTTGCGCTGCTTGAAAAACCGCGTCGATCGGCGCGTCAGTCCCGTTCGCACCGAAAGCTTCTGCCCGGACAGGTACCGTTCGCGGACGAACGACGCGTACTCATCGGCGATCTGGTTCGCAATGAAGTTCCCCACCCTCGGCAAGCTTTTCCGCAGTCGCGTCACCCCGTGCCCGCGGCGCTGAGTCTGCATCCGGATCATCGCAGCCTCCCGTACGACTCGATCGTCCGCCGGGCCTGCAGCGGGATCGTGAGCTCGTGTTCGGTGCGCACCCCGTCGAGACCCTCCGTTGCCCGGATCGCGATGTTGTTGCTCCGCTGTCTCGTCCACAACCAGGACACGAGCTCAACAACCGCCTCCTGGAGGTCACTATCAACGTCATCGAGCGATGCGAACGGTCCGCCCGTGTACACCACGCGGACAGACTGCGCGACCCTCCCGAAGCCGGCGTCGCGATGCAGGATCCCGGGGCCGCTCTCCACGTAGTAGTCGCTGACCTCAGTATCAGAACCGAACCCCCGATCGGCGTCGATGTGGACCGACGCCACGGCCTGCACCGGGTACTCGCGCAGCAGGAGCCGCGTTCGGCCCGATCCGTCGAGCACCTCCGTGACTTCGCGCGCGATCAACTGCCGACGAGCGAGGCCCTCGGCGATCGAGCTTGCCTGGTTGATGAGTTCCTCAGCGAAGTCGTCATCACCCACGTCGACCGAGTGCAGCATCCGCGAGACGTAGGAGATGTCGATGAGGGCGTTCGACGCGAGAGCCACCGATTATTCCTCGGGCTGCTCGTCAGCGCGCCGATTCGTCGGCGGCTTCGTAGCGGTCTTGCGCTTCGTTTCCGGCTTCTCAGCCGGTCCGATGTAGCCTTTCGCTCTCCACTCCGATCGCAACCGCCCGGTCACCGGGACCTCTTCGCCGCGACCGTAGGTCCGACCTTGCAGCCTGACCTCTTGCACCTTCACGACGTCTGCCATACTTCCTCCTCAGCTCTTGAGCCGGCGGGGCCGCGGGCCCCGCCTGATTACCTACATGAACTTCCCGACGCCGATCTGGTCCGGGCTGAACCGCCCGTCCATTCGCACCGCAAGGACGCCGACGACCGAATCGGCGGTCGTGGTCACCCTCGCGGCCACGTACTCGAAGCCGTTGGCCACGTCCAGATCGTCCGCTTCCACCTCGACGTACACGAGGTGTTCCGTCGTAGCGAGCGTGATCGTGCCCGAGCTCTCGGTTTTCTCAACCGTCACGGACGCTCGTCCGTTCGCGGACCGGATCGTCACCGTGGTGGCGTCGGCCGAGGCGAACACTCCGTCCACGGACGCGTTGATGCACGAAACGAGCCCTGCCGCGTCCGCGAACTCGTTCGCGTCCACGTCGGTCGCCCCCGCCATCGTGAACTCCGTGCCGTTGACGGTCACCACGTCCGTGGCTGCCGCCGTGGCAAGAGCCACGGTCGCTTCGATGACCTCCTCGTTCGCGGTCACCGTCTTTTCCGCGTTGTCGGCAGCGGTGCTGTCGAAGACCTTGGAGTCCGATCCCTCTTCATCCGTGGCCTGGAGCAGCTCGAGCTTCGTGGTCTCGGTGGCTGCCATCGCGGCGCCGATCATGACGAACAGGATCCGCCTGCCGTAGTCGCTCAGACGGAAGTACTTGCCCGTCGCGTTTGAATCGTTGAGCGCCTGCGGAACGAGTCCCACGTCCACCTTCGCTCGATCAACAATCTTCATGGTTTCACTCCCATAGTGGGGATGCTTGTCGCGAGATCGCTGTCGGCAACGGCGCGACGCGACGCGGCCGACAGCGGTCGTTCTACTCCAGGATCACGAACGGCGAGACCTTCAGCCCGCTCTGCGTCGTGAGTTCTTCGTTGACCCACGGCTGGCCGTCGACGTGCCAAACGAGCTTGATCGCCGTCTCGTCCTCGAGGTACCTGACGTGCTCGCTGCTTCCGAGGAAGGGTCCGGAGCCGTCCTTGATGATGTAGTACCGCGGGTTGACCAGTGCGATATCGCCCTTCGTCCCGAGGGTCACTCCACGGGTCGTCCACCGAATCGGCATGTCGAGCAGCTGCGGCGGGATTCCGCGCGCGGCGTCGCCGGCCAGGAAGATGCTGTTGCCGTTGGTGTCCTCGAGCTTGATGATCTGGCTCATGGCCGACTGGTTGATCTGGAAGAACGCTCCGTTCGGGTCGAGGATCTTCGATCGCATCGCGACGATGTCCGCGAAGCTGATCTCATCGGTCGTCGCTCGCTCAACGACGCTCGACCCTGGTGCGTTGAGGAACCCAAGCGGCTGAGCCACTCCGGATCCGGTGATGAACAGCTGGTCCTCGTAGCCCGCCTTGGCGTCCCGGAACAGCCCTTCAATGAACGCGCTCATCGCCGTGGCGTTGCGCAGGAGGTCGTTCCCTACGAACACGTAGCCGCTCATCTTCTGCGGCTCGAGTTCCACCTTGCGGAGCTTCGGATCGTTGCTCTTGCCGCGCTCTCCCTCGCCCACGGCCTTGAACGTCACGCCGCCGTAGACCCCATCGCTGCCCTGCTTGAGCGCCGGGATTCCGATCTTCTGGTCGGGATACTCGCCGGCGGGAAGCACGCGTGCGCGCGGTCGGACAATCACCTGTTCCGGATCGATCTTGAGAATGGTGTTCACGAACCCTTCGGGGATCGCGAACCCGCCGCTCGCTCCGTCGTCGATCCCCATGGACCGAAGCCTGCCCGGATCCTGGAGGGCAGCGCGAACGAACTCGCCGAAGTTCTTGAACCCGCGAGTGTTGTCCTCACTGCCGGGGGTGGTGTCCTGGTCTTCGCGGCGCATTCGCTCAGCGCGTCGCTGATCGGTCTCAACGCCGGACTCCACGTCGTCGAGCGCACGCATGCGCTCGATAGTGGAGTTGATGGAACGCGACTCTTCCATGAGCTTGTCGAACTGCGACTGCTCCTCGGTCGTCAGCGTCCGCTTCTCCGTCTCGACCTTCTCGCCGAGCTCTCTCATCTCCGCGACAATCGCGTCGCGTCGATTGAGGAGGGTTGCCAAATCCTTCATCTGATTCCTCCCATGATTTCGGTCAGGCCGACCTTGACTCGCAGTAGATCTCGGGCGGCCGCCGCCGCCTGGTCGTCCTCGGGCGCCCCCGGGTCCGGCCTGAACCTCATCGCGAGTTCCTTCGATCGCGCCTGTACCTCTGTGTCCTTGTACGCCGGGTATGAGACCGGCGAGTAGTCCAAAAGCTCACTGAACCTGTCGATGTGCCGCGTCTCGATCCGGACGCCATCCACTACGTCGTACGTCCAGCGCACGCCCTCGGGTTCGACGTCGAAGGCGAAGCTCATCTTGTCGATCAATCCGTTGTGGATTGCCTCGTACCCGTTGCGGCCCCAAACAGTCTTCGAAACGTCCGCGCGGATACGGACACCGTGGTCGTCCTCGGTGACAACGAGCGTGCCGTTCGATCGCCGCGCCATCGGCTGCGAGCTGTTGTGGTTCCACAGCACCAGCTCATCGGCTTCCTTGATCACCTCGGTCGCCGCGCCCTTGTGGATGATCTCCCTGAAACCCCATAGCGCGGCGGGCGTCTCGTAGACGATGGGATAGCCCTCGATGATGAGCTCACCACCATCCTCGGCCCTGATTTCGATCTCGCTGATTGGCATGTACCGTCGCTCACCCTGCATAGCTCCTCCTCATCGGGACGACACGATCCCGCAATCGCATCCCCTGTGGTACGGGGGATGCCCCCTGCTCGACGTCGGAATGAGCGGCGCCTCCGCTCCGTCCGGTTGAAACGACTCGCCGGCGGCGATGAACACCTGGTCGATTCCGATCACCTTGCCGTCGAGATCGGAGCAGTACGGGCATGAATCGCCGAGCGATATGCTCATGATCTTGGCTACGCCCATGACCGCGAAAAGCTTCTTCGTGAACGCCCCTTCGGACTGAATCGACTCGGTGTCCGCATCGTCCTCGACCCGATCGCGTTCCCATCGCTGCAGCGTCTCCTCTATCGCAACGTCTTCGTCCTCGCCGTCAGCCTGCTCGAGCGTCGCGTACAGCTCACCTCGAGATGCCGACGTGTGGCGAATCGCAAACGTATCGGCGTATTCCTCTACGAACGCATCGAGCTCGGCGGTCACGTCCTGATCGCTTCCGAGCTCGGTCTGGACAATCGGCATAATCAGCTCGGCGTATGATGCAAACACCGGGAGCGAGCGCGCCTTCGCCTCTTCGCGCAAGTCGCGGTAGAACTGCTTCAACCACTCCCCGAACTCAGCGGCCCCACGCGTGCTGAGTTCGTCTGTCATGGCCTTGCGTACCGCCGCGATCTCGTCAGACACGAGACCGGAGATGAGCTTCGTAATGCGGGAACGGTAGCGCACGGTGACCCGGCGTCTGCCCTCGGCCGTGCGACGCTGCACGGAACGGACTGCCCGCCTGGGCGAACCTGCGGTGACGACACTTCGAACGGCAGCATCCGGGTCCGATCCCTCCTCGACGTCTGCAAGCAGTTTGTCGACGTCCGCCTCACCCATGAGTGGGAACGCCAGCAAGATTGCCTGCTTCGCTGTCGCTTTCGTGATCCTGCCGGCAACAACCTCGCTCAGTATCTGAAGGAGACTCTGAACCTGCGCGCCGTTCATTGCGGTGTCCTGGATCTTCTGATCTCCATCCGCGACGGCCGAGGGTTGGCCTGGGTCCTCCGGAGGGTCCGGAACGAGATCGTCGAGCGCCATCATGTTCATCGCAACGATGCGAACCTTTCCGCCGTCGTCTCCGGTGGGATTCATGTCTTCGAGCTCGCGCCACTCGTCCGTACTGAGCACGCCGTTGCGTCGCTGAATCTCGTACGCCTCGTTGCGAGTCTTCACGTCCGCGCGAAGCAGTCCTGCGTGGAGGAACTTGACGTAGTACTCCTCCCTCTCCTCTTCGCCGAGCAGCTTCGCCTCTATAGCCTGTTCGATGCGGACGGTCCGCGGGAGCAGGCAGTCCTGGAAGTACTCGAGCGACTGCTGCTCCATGTTCGCCTGGATTGCTCGATCGAGGTCTTTCAGCTTCGATAGCGGCAGGCCGAACCACCGTGCGACCTCGGCGATGTTGAACTTCCTGGATGCGAGGAACTGCGCCTGCTCCGGAGGAACGCCGAGCTGATGGTATTTCGCACCTTCCTCGAGGATGGCGATCTTGTGCTTGTTGTCCATCGAGCGATGCTGCTCTTCCCACGACTGGCGCAGGCGCTTGACCGCGGCATCGCCGTCGGCTCCCTTGAACGCATTCGGGTGCTCTATCACGCCGCCCGGAGTAGCGTCGTTCGCGAAAAACTGGGAGCCGAACTCCTCGATCGCCAGTGCGAGTCCCAGGCTCTGCTTCGCGTAGGACACCACGCCGTAGCCGCGGCGACCGTCGAATCCGAGCCCGGCGATGTGGAGCATGTCGCGCGGAGGAATGTCGAGCATCTGCCCGCCGATGATCGTGGTGTACTTCAGGCGTCCATCGACGACGACCGGCCGTGTCCGGTCCGGCAGCAGCGGAATGAACTCGATCTCCGGCCGGCTTCGATCGATGTAGTTGTAACTATTCCCCCATATGTCCACGTGGTGGGAGATGAGTTCCTTCCATTGGTACGGAGTCATTCGGGCGTTCGGACGAACGTGGAGCGCGCGGTAGAGTGGGTGTCTCGTCGCGCGCTCTCGTGATCCATCGGGCAACCGCCGGTAGAGCATCAGCGGCATCGAGGCGATCGAACCAGAGATGATCGCCGTCGCGCCGTAGACAGCACTGAGGTTGAGCGCCGTGGTCTCCGTCACAACGACGCCCGACTTGGCCTTCCCGCCGCCGAGCGCGTTTATCAGCCAGGCCGACGGACGATCCCATGTCGAGGTCTCGTCCGATCGCTTGTCACGCCGCCCGAAGTCGAGATTCAGGGAAATCTTCATATCGTGATGATCCCCCTTGTCTGGTAGATGGATGCCTGTTCGCCGGTCCCGAGCACCGCCCGGTGCAGCGCCATGATCGACGCGACGATACCGTCGATCCGCTTCCCGTTCTTGTCTCGCTGCGGCTTCATCGGCATGATATTCCCCTGCCGGTCGCTCTTGACCTCCGTACAGCTCATGTTCCAGCGCAGCACGGGGTTCCCGCCGTGCGCGATCTGCTGCGCCAACACCATCTTCTCGAACGTGTCGCTGGGCGCCGCCATCCC
>CAZVEF010000078.1:0-10789 GCA_964625715.1 uncultured Spirochaetaceae bacterium
ACGAACCGCGTTCGCGCCCATCGCGTTGAGCTCCGGCTCGAGGTCGGCGTCGATGGTCTCCCAGGTCTTGCCTTCACCCAGCGTCACGACGTCCGGGTGAATGATGTAGAGAAAGCCCTTCTCGATGCTTACCTCGCCCTGAGCGCTTCCGTTGACATCGGCGTATGCCAGCTTGCCGTTCGACGAGCCGAACTGCGTCATACATCCGCCGAGTAGAAGAACGACGGCGACCGCAAGCCCAATGAGTGTCAGTGTTCTCTTCATGGTTATCCTCTCTCTCCTTGTTTGTGTAGAGTACGCCCCTATCTGCTCGAGCGGATGGGATACGCACCGGTTGCCATGTCCAACGTTACGATGAGGTTTGCGTGTCGGTCTACTCCGGCCCCGATCCGCAGGCCGCCGAGCGCGGTGGTAGGCACCTGGAGCGCGAGCCGCGCGTTCGCGGTCCAGCCGAGCGGCAAGGTCATACCCACGTCGCCGAGGAGGTAGACCCCGAACAAACGCGCCCGCGCGCGGTTGAGGCGCTCGAAGAGCGGGATCTCCAGGCCGGTGAACACGCGAAACGGCTGTCGTGGAAACCAGCCGAGCCCTGCGCGCGCGCGCAGCCGGGACGCCGCCGCCGGCGGCCCGTAGGTGCCTACGAAGCTGATCGCCTCCAGCGTGAGCGAGTCGGGCACGGTCGGCGTGACCGAGAGATCCGACGAAACAAGCGCCTCCGTGCTGAAGCCGACGAAGTAGTCATCATACTCGACTGCTGCGGCACTCGCCGCAGCGAACGCGAGCGTCACGAGCGCGAAAGCCACTGCCCGTGTGGACCTGATCATTCTCCTAGTCTAACGCAGTTCGCCGTCTTGGAAAAGGGGGCCGGCGCACCGGCCCCTGAGGGTTCGCGGTCGGTGGGGAGTCGCTCAGGCCCCCGCCACGACGAGCGATACGATGGCAAAGACGTCGATGATCCAGAGCGCGACGGGTACTTCCTTCGCCTTGCCCACGAACACCTTGATGATCGTGTAGCTGAGAAAGCCCCAGACGATGCCCTGTGTGATGCTGTAGGTGAGCGGGATCAGGATCAACGCGAGGAAGGCCGGAATCGAATCCTCGAACGTGCCCCAGTCGATCTTCATGAGCGGCTTGACCATGAAGATCCCGATGAGCACGAGAATGGGAGCGGTCGCGACGCCCGGAATGAACGAGAGCAGCGGCCACAGGAACATGAACGGAAGGAAGAGGACGCCGGCGAACGCCGCGGTGAGGCCGGTTCTGCCGCCTTCCTCGACCCCGGCGGCGCTTTCGATGTAGGTCGTCGCGCTCGAAGTGCCGAACAGACCGCTCGCCGTCGTACCGATCGCGTCGACCATGAGCGCCTTTCCCACGTTCTCCGGCTCGCCGGTCTTCTCGTCGATGAATCCGCCGACTTCTGAAACGCCGACGAAGGTGGAGATCGAGTCGAACATGTCGGTGAACAGGAGCGTGAAAATGGGCAGGATCATACCGAGCGAGAGCGCACCCAGGATATCGAGCTTGAAGAAGACCTCGAAGGTCGGCAGCGCGAAGATGCGGTCGGGTACGCTCATGAACGCGTCGCCGCCGGACGCCTCGATGATGAGGCTCGTGATGAGCGCGATGATCGACGTGCCGATGATCCCGTAGATGAGCGCTCCGTTCACCTTCCGGATCACGAGGACGCTCGTGATGATCAGTCCGACGATGAAGAGGATCGTCTGGGTGTTCAGCCCGCCGAAGGCCACCGGCGTGCCCGCATCCACGATGATGAACCCAACGTTCGTCAGTCCGATCAGCGCGAGGAACAGGCCGATACCCGCTGCCACTCCGTAGCGCAACGAAGCCGGAATCGCTCGCACGATGGCCTCGCGCACCTTGAAGGCCGACAGCAGGATGAACACGATACCCGAGATGAACACCGCGCCGAGCGCAGTCTGCCACTCGATGTCCATGCCCACGACGAGTCCGAAGGTGAAGAAGGCGTTGATGCCCATCCCCGGCGCGAGCGCGAACGGCAGGTTCGCGAGGACGCCCATCAGGATCGAGCTGATCGCCGACACCAGCACCGTTGCGAACAGGACCGCGGAGAACGACATGCCGGTCGCGCTGAGGATGTCCGGGTTCACGACGATGATGTACGCCATCGTCAGGAACGTCGCGAGACCGGCGCGAAGCTCGACCTTCACGGTGGTTCCCTTCTCGGAGAGTTTGAACAAGCTTTCCACGGGAGGCTCCTTCTGTGAGAGTTTGGTTAGTTATACAGCGCGTGCGCGCGGGAGTGCAACCACACGCGGGCCGTTCTGCATAAAGATGCACACGAACCGTGAGTTCTTCCGTGCGGCTCTTTACACGGAGCGGGAGGACGAGTAGGGTAGGTTCCTGCACCTGAAGGAGGAAAACCTATGAAACGACTATTCATCACGACGCTGACGCTCCTGACTCTTGCCGCTGCGCTGTTCGCCGGCGGCGCGGACGAGGAAGCCGCGACGATCGGCATCTCCAAGTATGTGGCGCATCCCGCCCTCGACGCGGTCGAGGAGGCGGTCCAGGATCGGCTCCTCGAGCTCGGTTACGAGGACGTGCGATACGACCTGCAGAGCGCGAACGCGGACGCGTCGACCGCCTCGCAGATCGCCGCGAAGTTCAAGGCCGACCGGGTCGACGTCGCTGTCGCGATCGCCACGCCGAACGCGCAGGCGCTCGTCTCGGCGACGGACGACATTCCGGTCGTCTTCACTGCGGTCACCGACCCGGTGGACGCCGAGCTCGTCCCGTCGCTGTCCGGAGGCGGCGGGAACGTCACCGGCTACTCGGACATGACCCCGGTTCGCGAGCAGATCGAGCTCATCGCCGAGGTCGCCGAGGTGAGCGCGATCGGTCACGTCTACTCCGCCGGCGAGGCGAACGCGCTCGTACTCGCCGAGCAGGCGGCTGAGGTCGCCGACGAGTTCGGGATCGAGTTCATCACGTCGACCATCACGAACTCGGCAGAGGTCCGTCAGGCCACGCAGTCGATCATCGACCGGGTCGATGTCATGTACGTGAGCACCGACAACGCGGTCGTCTCCGCGCTGAGCACGCTCGTCGACGTCGCCACCGGCGCAGGCGTCCCGGTCGTGACCGCCGACCCCAGCTCCGCCGAGGAGCAGGAGGTGATCGCGGCCTACGGCTTCGACTACTACACGATGGGCCTGGCCACCGGAGATCTTGTCGCGCGCATCATCGACGGCGAAGACCCGGACGACATTCCGGTCCAGTTTCTGACCGACGCCGAGGATCTGATCCTTCACGTCAACCTGGATGTGGCCGAGGAGCTCGGCATCACGCTTCCCGGCTCGATCGTCGACGAGGCGGACAAGCTCGTCGAGAACGGAGAGCTCACCGAGCGGTGAGCTCGCTCAGCCGTCCGTCGGTACGCCGGCGGGCGGCGTGCAGGCACCCATGATCGAAGGTATCCTCGTCGAAGGACTCATCTACAGCACGATGACGCTCGGCGTCTTCATCACCTTTCGAGTCCTCGATTTCCCGGACCTCACCGTTGACGGCTCGTTCCCGCTCGGCGCCGCGGTGATGGCGATTCTCATCTCAAACGGCGTGAATCTCATCGTCGCGGTGCTGGTTTCCTTCGTCGCCGGGGTGATCGCGGGTATGATTACCGCCACGATCCACAACAAGCTGCACGTTCCCAATCTGCTCGCGGGCATTCTCACGATGACGATGCTCTACTCGATCAATATCCGCGTGCTCGGCAATCGGCCGAACCTGCCGCTGCTGCGGCAGGTCACGGTCCTTTCCGCGTTCACCGAGTGGTTCGCTTTCATCCCGGAGGAGTGGGCGCTGCTCGTCTTTTTCGTCGCCTTTTCGCTCGTCGTGAAAGCTCTGCTCGACCTTTTCTTCCGTACCGACCTGGGGCTCACCCTTGGGGCGATGGGCAACAACGAGCAGATGGTCGTCACGCAGGGGGTCAACCCTGAGGTATTGAAGCTGATCGGCGTGGGGCTCTCCAACGGCCTCGTCGCGCTCTCGGGCGCGTTCGTCGCGCAGTACCAGGGTTTCGCTGACGTCAACCTGGGACAGGGTATCATCATCGCCGGGCTCGCGTCGGTGATGATCGGCGAGTTCATCCTCCGGTCGAACCGAATCGGCGTGCTGACCCTGCGCGTGATCCTCGGGTCGATCGCCTTTCGCGGGATCATGTATCTGGGCCGATACTACGGCTACTACGTGAACCTCACGCCGAACGACCTGAAGCTCATCACCGGTATCCTCATTATCGCCTCGCTCATCGTCACGCAGCTGCGCAAGCAGAAGCGCGCGAAATCGATCGATCTCGACCTCGATCACAACCCCAACCAGCCGATCCCGCCCGACGCCCCCGGCGTGCCCTCGAGCGCGGAGGAGCCTCGATGATCCGGCTCGAGAACGTCAGCAGGGTCTTCCACCCCGGCACGCCGAACGAGAATGTCGCTATCCGCCAGGTCGACCTCACCGTCCGCGAGGGCGACTTCATCACGATCATCGGGAGCAACGGCGCGGGCAAGACGACCCTCTTCAACCTCATCTCCGGCACGATGCCGGTGTCCGCCGGGAGGATCTTCGTCAACGACGTGGAAGTCACGAAGCACCCGGAACACGAGCGTGCCAAGTACATCGGCCGGATCTTCCAGGATCCGCTGCTCGGAACGGCGTCGAACATGATGGTCGGGGACAACATGATGATCTGCTACCGCAAGGGGATGAAGGGCCTGCGGATCAGCCTGAACGCGAAGATGCGCTCGTTCTTCCGCGAGAAGCTCGCTGACCTCGAGATGGGCCTCGAGCACCGCATGGAGGACAACGTGGGCCTTCTCTCCGGCGGGCAGCGACAGGCGCTGACGCTGCTCATGATGGTGCTCTCCGAGCCGCAGCTCGTTCTGCTCGACGAGCACACCGCCGCGCTCGACCCCAAGAACGCCCAGATCGTGCTCGACCTGACCTCGCGCTTCATCTCGGAGTACGGACTCACGAGCATGATGATCACGCACAACATGAGCCAGGCAATCCGGTTCGGCAACCGGCTGCTCATGATGGACCGTGGGGAGATCATCCTCGACGTCGACGGCGAGGAGAAGCGCACCCTGACCGTGGAGAAGCTCGTCGATAAGTTCCACGAGATCCGACAGGCGGAGCTCGAGAACGACGAGCTGATGTTGAGCGATGGTCGGTAAAAGCGGCCCCGGGCGCAGCAGGTGCTGCACGCCCCCCTCTCCCCGCGCGTTGCAAACCGCTTAACACCTGCTGCGTGGTTCGGTCGGCCGGCGGGCGATCGAACCGCGAATCTCCGCCATATTTAGCGCATTTCGCTTGCAAGGGCCACCACCGCTGGTGTACACTTTCCTCTTGAACGAGGGAGAGGAACTATGAGCGAACACACGATCACGCTGAAGCCCGTCACGTTTCGCGGCAACCGACACGACGACGAGGCGGCCGCCGTGCCTTCGACCATCACGAAGCGCGACGGTCGTGTCGTCGATTTCGAACCGGACAGGATCCGCCACGCGGTCAAGAAGTGCTTTACGGCCATCGACACCCCACCGTCGGTGAGCCCCGACGAGATCACGAATCAAGTGGTCAACGTCGTCTCCGCGCAGTATCCGGAGCCGACCGTGGAGAACATTCAGGACGTCGTCGAGCTCGTCCTGCAGGCCAACGGCGAGTACGCGGCGGCGAAGGCGTACATTCTCTACCGCGCCGAGCACGCGCGGCTGCGGCGCGACCGTGCGGTGCCGGCGGACGTGCAGCGCGTGTTCGCCGAGGCGGACGCCTACTTCCCTACGCCGATCCAGCAGTTTCAGTTCTACGACAAGTACTCGCGCTTCAACTACGACATCGGCCGGCGCGAGACCTGGCTCGAAACGGTCGATCGTGCGGTCGACTATCTGCGCGAGCTCTCCGAGGACCGGTTGCCGGCGAGCGAGTACGAGCGCATCCGGAAGGCGATCCTGAACATGGAGGCGATGCCGTCCATGCGTCTGCTGGCGATGGCCGGTGATCCGGCGCGCCGGAACAACGTCGCGATCTACAACTGCTCGTATCTTCCGGCCGACAGTATCGACGCGTTCGTGGAGGCGCTGATCATCTCCATGAGCGGCTGCGGCGTGGGTTTCAGCGTGGAGCGCCGGTACGTCGAGCAGCTCCCGCGCATCAAGCGCCAGACCGGCGTTAAGCGGGAGACCTACCTCGTCCCCGACACCTCCGACGGGTGGGCGGAAGCGCTGCGAACGGGGCTCCAGACCTGGTTCGAGGGGGAGGACGTTGAGTTCGACCTCAGCGAGATCCGGCCGGCCGGCATGCCGCTGAAGGTGAAGGGCGGTCGCGCGTCCGGTCCCGAGCCGCTTCGCCACATGCTGCGTTTCGCCCGCGAGCGGATTCTCGCCCGCCAGGGCAGCTTCATGACCACGCTTGACGCGCACGACATCATGTGCGCCGTGGGCGGCGCGGCGGTCTCCGGCGGCGTGCGTCGCACCGCGATGATCAGTCTCTTCGACTACGACGACCAGGAGATGCGCCACGCGAAGGACGGCGACTTCTGGATCCACAACAGCCAGCGGTGGAACGCCAACAACTCGGCGGTCTGGCCCGACCGCGAGATCAGCCAGCAGGAGGTCTCGCGGTTCGTTCTCGACATGGTCGCCTCGGGCGCCGGCGAACCGGGCATCTTCAATCGGCGCGCAGCGCTCGCGCAGAAGCCGGAACGACGGAAGGCTGCCGAATTCGGGACGAACCCGTGCGGCGAGATCATCCTGCGTCCCTACCAGTTCTGCAACCTCTCGAGCGCGGTCGCGCGCGCAGACGACACGTACGAGTCGCTCGCGGAGAAGGTCGAGGTGGCGACGCTGATCGGAACGATTCAGAGTATGGCGGTCAACTTCCCCGGTCTGCGCCCCATCTGGAGCGAGAACTGCGCCGAGGAGCGTCTGCTCGGCGTCGACCTGAACGGTCAACTCGACAGCGCCGTGGCGCAGGACGAGGAGAATCAGCGCCGGCTGCGCGAGCTCGTCGTGGAGGCGAACAAGCGCTACGCCGGGATGCTCGGAATCCCGCAGTCGGCGGCGACCACCGCCGTGAAGCCGAGCGGCAATTCGAGTCAGCTCTTGAACTGCTCGTCCGGGCTGCACGCGCGGTGGGCTCCGTACTACGTCCGCAACGTCCGCGTCAGCGCCCACTCGCCCGTCTACCGGGTGCTGCGCGACGAAGGCGTCCCCATGGACCCGGAGAACGGCCAGACGCGCGAGAACGCGACGACGTGGGTCGTCCACTTCCCCATGAAGTCGCCGGACGGCGCAGTCGTCCGCTCCGACCGCACCGCGCTCCAGCAGTGCGACTACTGGCTGCAGAACAAGCGCTCGTACACCGAGCACAACCCCAGCGTCACGATCACCTACAAGCCCGACGAGATTCTCGACATCATGCGATGGGTCTGGGAGCACCAGGACGAGATCGGCGGCATGGCGTTCCTCCCGTCCTCGGACGCGAACTACCAGCAGATGCCCTACGAAGAGATCTCGCGGGAAGAGTACGAGCGGCGGGTGAAGGCCTTCCCTCACGTCGACTTCGCGAAGATCTACCGCTACGAGGAGACCGACCTCACGAACGCGGCGCAGGAGCTCGCCTGCATGGCGGGAAGCTGCGATACATAGGACGGCGCCGGACCGATGTCCAACCCCTCGTTCTCGGCCGCAACCGACTTCATCCTCGCCAACGCCCGGCTCCTCGAGCGGCGCATCTTCGCCGCGCTCTACGGCGACGGCGACGGCGCGTCCGTGGCGGCCGTGGTTTCCGCCTACCGCAACGCCGATGGCGGGCTCGGCCACGCGCTCGAGCCGGACATCAGGTGCGCCGAGAGCCAGCCGTTGTTCGTCGAGGAGGGCCTGGCGGCGCTCGAGGCGGTCGGGGCGGGTGTCGAGGCGCTCGCGATCGGTCTGTGCGACTATCTCTCCCGCGTCTGCGACCCGCGAGGCCTGGTCGCTCCTATCGTCGGCTCCGCGCTCACCGCGCCCCACGCGGCGCACTGGACCGAGCGCGCGCTCGAGCCCGGTCTCAACCCGACGGCCGGCATCTGCGGGCTCCTGCACGCGCAGCGCGTCCGGCACGACTGGCTCGAGCGCGCCACCGAATCGTGCGTCGCCGCGGTACGCGCGCAGCCGCCGGCGGAAGCGCACAGCCTGCGTTGCGTGGCCCGCCTCGCCGAGTACCACCCGGACCCCACCGAACGCTCCTCGCTCCGCGAGATCGTCGCCGCGGCGCTTCCGGGATCGTCGTTCTACCTCGCCGACGCGTCCGCGTCCGAGTACGGGCTCACGCCGCTCGCCTTCGCGGTGACCGCCGACTCGCCATGGCGCGAGCTCTTCACGCCGGACCAGCTCGAGGCTCATCTCCATGCGCTCGCGGCCGAGCAGCAGGATGACGGGGGATGGCCGATCAGATGGCAACCGCCGAGCGCGGCCGCCGTGCAGGAGTGGCGCGGCTACGCCACGCTCGGCGCGGTCCGGACGCTCGTCTCCTACGGCGTACTCGACGCCTCGTAGCGCTTGCGTCGCGCGGCCGCGCGCCCCGCGTCTACGCCGCTACAGACCCACGCCGACGCGTTCGGCCTCGGTTCGCACGAAGGCCGCCGCCCGGTCGTACTCGGTCTCGCTCTTCAGGTGCTCGAGCATGACCGGCAGGTCGGGCTCGAGCGCGTCGAGCCGGGTGAGCAGGTGCTCGATGTCGAAGCCACCCTCCCCCGGGATGCACTCGTCGAGGTGGGTCGTGAGCCGATCGCCGAGCACGATGTCCTTCACGTGAACGCTCACGATCTGCGGGCCGAGCAGGTCGACGAAACGGTCCACCTCGGCTCGGTTCGCGAAGTACTTGGGCGGGCTGTTGATCAGGTTCACCGGGTCGTAGTGGACCGCGAACCGCGGGTGATCGATCTCGTTGATCAGCCGCGCGTAGCTCTCCGCGGAGTGCGGGTACATCCACGGCATGGGCTCGAGGCTGAGCCGGGCGCTCTTCGGAGCAGCTTCGGCGATGACCTTCCGGCACATCTCGACGATCGCGGCGAAGGTCTCCTCGGTGAGGTCGCCCGCGTCGGGGCCGTCCCACTTCTCGCCGCGCGAGCCGGCGATGTTCACCGAGCAGCGCGCGCCGAGGTCGTCGGCGAGCCGCAGCGCCTCCACCATTTTGGCGAACGCGGCGTTTGCCGTCTCGGGGTTCGGCGACAGCGGGTTCGACCAGGCGCCGACCTCCGCGATCACGATGTCCGCCTCCTCGGCGGCCTGTCGGTACTCGGCGCGTTGCGACGCGGGTGCGTCGAGCGGCAGCGGGGAGTACGCCGCGCGGTAGCCCTTTGCGCGCACGGCGGCGATCCAGGCCTCCGGAGTTTCGAACGATGACTGCAGGGGGGCACCAAGTCGCATACGCTACTCTATATCAACGCTCCGGTTCGGAAAAGCGCTCCGCTGTCGGCAGAGCGACGCGGGCGCTCACGCGGCGGAGACCATCGACACGAACTGCTCGGCGTTCTCGACCGCCTGCCCGGCAAAATGGTTGTTGAACGCGACGATGACCGCTTCCGCGTACGCGGCCATCGACGTGACGGGACCGACCCAGCTCTGCAGTTCCTCTTCGCGGTAGAGGTAGTCGTAACGGGTTACGTTCGTGCCGCTCCACCACTGCGCCGCGTTCCTGCCGTGGAAACGGACGTAACCCCACGGCGCAGTGAGCCGCGCCGGCGTCCGCGGCAGTCCTTCAAGCGCAGGCAGGTCAGGCACCACCAGCCCGACCTCCCGTCGTTCCATCTCGCGCCAGACCGACTCCCGGTCCCACTCCGCGTTGCGGAACTCCACGAAGAGCCTGCAGTGAGCGAGCGCGTCGGTCACCGAGGCGAGGTAGCGCCGATTGTCCGGTTCGTAGTGGAAGCTGAAGGGAAACTGGAGGAGCACGCCGGCGAGCTTGTTTTCGCGCCGGTGCGCACCCGCCGGTTCGGACGACGGCACCGCCTCGAGCGCCGAGACCGCGCTCGCGAACCGATCCGCCTCGTAGCGCCAGTCCGCGCCGCGGTCGTGCGTGAGGCTGCGGTGCGCCTTCACCGTGAACAGGAACCCCGGCGGCGTCTTCGCGGCGATGGAGCGCAACGACGACGGTTCGGGCTGCCGGTAGTAGGTGAAGTTGAGCTCGGTCATGCGGAACCGACGCGCGTAATGCTCGAGGAACTCGTGCCGCGACGTGCCCGGCGGGTAGACCGGCCCGACCCAGTCGTCGTACGAGTAGCCCGACGTTCCGACGATGATTGCGCCCACGGCAGGAGTGTAGCACGCGGACCGATCGTGGTAGTATGCCGGGCTATGCGCTGGTACAAAGGCAACTTCCACTGTCACTCGACCAATTCGGACGGCAACTCGCCCCCCGCAGAGGTCGCTCGTTTCTACCGTTCGGTGGGCATGGACTTCGTCTCCATCTCAGATCATAACCGACTGACCGAGCTCGCCGAGTACGGCGACGCGATTGACGACGAGGTGCCCGGCATACCGTCGTGCGAGTACACCGGCGGGAGGAACTGCCACGTCCTCGCGGTCGACGTCGACACCGCCGTCGCTCCGGCCGGAGACCAGGCGAGCGCCTCGCCGCGCGACATTCTCCAGGACGGTGTCGACCGGATCAGGGCGGCCGGCGGCGTGCCCGTGCTCTGCCACCCGTGCTGGAACTGGACGTGGGACCACGAGACGCTGCTGCAGATCGACGGCGCGAACCACTTCGAGGTCTT
>CAZVEF010000079.1:0-10588 GCA_964625715.1 uncultured Spirochaetaceae bacterium
CAATTTCATTCTACTCGAGGAAGGCATTGGTGTCGGGGTCGAGCAGGGCGAGGATATCGCCGTCGTAGGTCGCCGTTTCGCTGAGGACGTCGGTGAGTATGCGCTCGACCTCCGGGTCGCCGGAGCGCGAGATATCCTTCAACGTCCCGAACCGCAGAATCCGCCCCTCCTTCATCACGAGAACGTAATCGGCAATCTGGCTCGCGATCCGCGCGTTGTGCGTCACCGACACAATCGTCACCCGTCGCTCCTTGAGCTCGCGCAGCTTGCGGATGAGCAGGTCGACGCGCTCGGCGTCGACGCTGGTCGTCGGTTCATCCATGAACAGCAGATCGGGGTCGGTGACGACCGCCCGCGCGAACGAGACCACCTTCCGTTCTCCGGTGGACACCTGCGCCGGTCGCAGGTGCAGCCTGGTCGTCGCGCGCACCTCGCGGGCGAGCCGCAATACGCGCTCGCGAACCGCGCCGCTATCCAGTTCCGGGTAGTGGTACCGCAAGGGCAGCGCAAGATTCTCGTAGAGCGTCATGTTCTGCCATAGCGCGCCGTCCTGGAAGACGAATCCGTTGCGGCCGCGAAGCGCCTCGAGCTCGTGGTCGGATGCGCGCGCAGGGTCGACACCGAGAATCTCGACCGAGCCGCGTTCTGGTACGGCGAGCCCGGCGGCGGCCTTCAGCAGCGTACTCTTGCCGCATCCCGAGGGGCCCATGATCACCGTGCACACCTGCGCGGGAAAGGCGATCGAGAACGAGTCGAGCACCTGTTCGGCTTCGAAGGAGACGGCGATGTCGGCGAGAGCGCACGCCGGCCGGAGCGACCGAGGGTCGGCGGGCGTCTCATCGAGCGCGGGGAGCAGGTCGTCGTTCAGGTTCGATTCATCCGGCATAGCGTGCTCACAGGTAGTACCCGAGTGTGATGACGGCGTTCGCGACAATGACCAGGGTGATGCCGCGTCCCACCGAGCGTATCGCGGCGACCGGTATCTCCGTGGAGGCGCGCTCCACGTGCAATCCGTGGAAGGTCGCCACGAGCGCGGTGATCGCGCCGAAGACGAGGCTCTTGACGACGCTCGCGGCGACGTCGGTGAGGCTGAGCGCGGCGAGCAGCCCCTGCGAGTACTCGCCGAGCGCGATGGGGTTTACGAACTGCGTGACGACGAACGAGCCGGCGAGGCCGAAGACGTTGAAATAGAGGTTGAGCAGGAAGGTGCTCACCGTCACGCCGATGAACCGGGGCACGACGATGTGGCGGATGGGGTTGATACCGGTGACCGTGTACGCTTCCACCTCGTGGTTGATGACCATGTTGCCCAGCTCGGTCGAGATCGCGGTGCCCGACCGCGCGGTGACGATGAACGAGGTGAGAATGGGGCCCAGCTCGCGCGTGATCACGATGATGAGGATATCGTAGATGAGCTGACCCTGGCCGAACTGCGGCAGGAGGCTCAGGCCCTGAATGACGATGACCGCGCCTATGCTCAGGCTGATCGTCGCGACCACGCTGAGCGCCTCCACACCGGTGAAGAGAATCTGCATTGTGAGCACGCGCGTACCGGTCTTCCGCCCGGCGATGAACCGGCCCGTCTGTCGGAAGACCTCGACCATGAAGCCGAGCCCGTACGCGATACGCCGCGCGTGCGCGATCGTCTGCTCGCCGATCCGCTCAACCGCCTGCACGCGCGTATCTCCCTATCGGCTCGAGCAGGCAGTCGTCGATCGGTATCCCGTCGCAGCTGCGCCCGAGGCGTCGGTCGGTTCTCGGCGGGCCGTGGAAGTCGCTGCCCGCAGTCGTGATGAGACCGATGTCGTCGGCGAGCGCCGCGAGACGGTGCCCGTCGTTGCAGGTCAGGTTCGCGTGGTACGCCTCTACACCGTCGAGGCCCTCGCCCTTCCATCGTTTGAGCCACCGCGCGAGGTCGTCCCACCGTATGCGCAGCGTCTGGGGATGAGCGACGACCGCGAGTCCGCCCGCGGCGTGAATCGCGTCGCAGGTCCTGCCGACGCTCAACCCTCTCTTCGTCACGTAGCACGGCTGCCCGTCGCCGATCAGCGTATCGAAGGCCTCCTGCATCGAGGATACGACGTCGTGGATGAGCAGCCACTGCGCAAAGTGCGGTCTTCCTACCGTATCGTGCCCGGCGATTCGGACGAGCTCGTCGTAGGTGATGGGAATCCCCGCCCGCCGCAGCTCGTCGATCATCGCGAGGTTACGCTCCTTGCGGAAGGTAAGCGCGAGCTCGAGCCGCTCGCGCACCTCGCCGTCCCACCGCTCGAGCCCGAGACCGAGCATGTGGAACACCCCCGTGTCCCATTCGACCTCGAGCTCGATGCCCGGCACGAAGCCGATGCCGGCTTCGCGCGCGGCTGCGGCCGCCTCGCCGAGCCCGGCCACGGTGTCGTGGTCGGTCAGCGCGACTGCGGTAAGCCCTTCGCTCACGGCGAGCGTGATGAGCTCTGTTGGGGTGAGCGTCCCGTCCGAGGCGGTCGAATGGGCGTGCAGGTCGATCATTCCTGTTCAGTATACCGCTGTGCGCCCGCCGTTTGCACGACATCGGCACGCGCAAATCTTTCTTGATATAATGCGGGCAAGTGTTTACAGTTCTGTCGAGGAGTCTACCACGTGCCGCGTCCCATGAATTTCAAGGCCAACTCGGTCATTTACTTCCGTGGCGATGTGAGCGACAAGATCTACATCCTCAAATCGGGGCGAGTCAGCCTCAACTCCACCGACATCGAGACCGGCCAGGAAATTCACGACTACATTCAGACCGGTGAGTTTTTCGGCGTGAAGAGCGCGTTGGGTAAGTACCCCCGTGAGGAGAACGCGGTCGTCCTGTCGGATACGTCGGTGATCATGTTCACCGTCCCGGAGTTCGAGCAACTCGTCAGCCAGAACACGCGCATCATCATGAAGATGCTCAAGGTGTTCAGCAATCAGCTCCGCCACATGCACGCGAAGGTGAGCACGCTCCTCGCCGAGGACGAGCAGGTCAACCCGGAGGTGGGGCTGTTCAACATCGGTCAGCACTACCTGGGCAAGAAGCGCTACGAACAGGCGCTCTACGCGTTCCGCCGCTATCTCACCTACTATCCCTCCGGACGCTTCCACGCGAAGGCGAACGAGTTGGCGCAGAAGGCCGAGCAGTTCCTCCAGCAGTACGGTGCGGGCAAGGGGCCGAACATCCAGGGGCTCGAGTCCGGGTCGACTCCCGCGGCGGAGAAGCCGGAGGGCGGCCGACAACTGTCGGCGGCGGCGAAGGAGTTCTACGCCGCGGTCAGCACCTTCAGCCAGCAGAAGTACACCGACGCGCTGCGCGCGTTCAAGCACATCGCCGAAAACAGCGACGACGAGGAGTACCGCATCAAGAGCCTCTTCGAGATGGGCCGATGCTTCTTCAGCCTCCGTCAGTACGACGCGTGCATCAAGCACTTCACCGGTCTCGTTCAACGCTACCCGAAGATCCCCGAGCTCCCCGACGCGCTCTATTACGTCGGGCAGTCGTACCATCAGAAGGGCGATTCGCAGCGCGCGCAGAGCTTCTACCAGAAGATCACGGGCATGCCCAACGTCGGCGAGGCGCTCATGCGCAAGGTTCGCCGCGCGATGAAGACGGGGGAGGGCTGAGATGAACCTCGAGGCCTTTGAACGGTTCGCCGTCGGTTACCAGCCCGGCGAGATCATCTTCTGCGAGTACGAGCCGGGCGACGCGTTCTACCTGATCCAGGAGGGTACCGTCCAGATCTCCAAGATCATGGGCGACATTGAGAAGACGGTCGACGTCCTGCAGCCGGGTGAGATCTTCGGCGAGATGGCCATTCTCGAAGAGGCACCGCGGTCGGCGACGGCGATCGCCGCCGAGCAGGTGAAATGCCTCGAGTTCAACCGCGAGAACTTCGAGATCCTCATGCGGGGCAACCCTGCGATCGCGCTCAAGCTGCTGAAGCTGTTTACGAAGCGAATCTACGACCAACGCCGTCGGTTCATGATCCTCACGCTCGAGGACACGCAGGCGCGCGTGGCCGACGTCTTCCTCATGCTCAACGAGCTGCGCGGCGAGCAGCCCAACGACGAGGAGTCCGACGAGCGCGTCTTCGTCACGACGCCGGAGGACGTCGCCCACTGGGCGGGCTTGTCGACCGACGAGACGAAGCACGTGCTCAACCACTTTGTGAGTCAGCGGCGACTCGAGGTCCATAAGGACCGCATCGTCCTGTCGAACATCAACGAGTTCGTCCGCTTCGTGAACAGCCGGCGAAAGCAGTAGGAGGGATCGTGCGGGCGGCAGCAGGATCCCGCCGCGCGGCCCGACGGTGCGCCCGGCGGGTCCCCGGCGGAACCGTGACGCGGTCACCATCGCGTCCGACCGCCCGTGTGAGGCTTCACAACCGCGCGCGAATCGGGTATATTCTCGTGCGATCGACCGCGTTGGTCGGCCCTGCCAAGGTAGCTCAGGGGTAGAGCAGCTCACTCGTAATGAGCAGGCCGTCGGTTCGAATCCGACCCTTGGCTTTCCCGACGACCCGCATACCCGCCCTAATCAGAACACCTCCCGCCGCCGATACTTGGGAAAGGGAGGCACCAGTGCTACGAGGCATGTATACCGGCGCCGCCGGCATGGTCGTTCAGCAGAACAGACTCGACGCGCTGTCCAATAACCTCGCTAACGTCGACACGACCGGCTACAAGCGCGATACCCCCATCCAGAAGGCGTTTCCGGAGCTGCTCATCCGCCGGATGAGCGACGACGGGCAGACGCAGATTCCGTATCGCAGCTTTCCGTTCGGCTCGTACGACGTTGCCCCCGTCGTGGGCCAGGTCGGCACCGGCGTGGAGACCAACGAGTACTACACCGTCTTCAGCCAGGGGGGCCTCAAGCAGACCGACAATGCGTTCGACATCGCGCTCGAGGGCGATGGCTTCTTCGCGGTGCAGACGCCGCAGGGTGAGCGCTACACGCGTAACGGCAGCTTCCTCATCGGGCCGGAGGGTATGCTCGTCACCAAGCAGGGCTACCCCGTGCTCGGCGAGGACGGCCCCATCCAACTGAAGCTCAACAACTTCGTCGTCGACGAGGACGGAGTCATTTACGAGAACGACGCGCTCGCCGCGGACCCCGAACGCCTCGTGAGCATGCGCGAAAACGAGTGGGAAGACACGGTCCGCGTCGACCGGCTGCGCATCGTCGATATGCGAAACACGCGCCATATCCGCAAGCAGGGCGACAGTCTCTGGAGGACCACCGAGGAGTCCGGCGAGGCGACTACGATGGACTCACAGCGGCCGAAGGTCCGCCAGGGCTTCCTCGAGACGAGCAACGTGAACCCGGTTACCGAGATGGTTCAGCTCATCGAGGTCAACCGCGCCTACGAGGCCAACCAGAAGGCAATCCAGTCGCACGACCAGATGACCGGTCAGCTGATCAACCGGGCGATGACGCTGTAAAGGAGCGTGACGAGATGATGAGATCACTGTGGACCGCCGCGTCCGGCATGGTCGGGCAGCAGTTCAACATCGACACGATCGCGAACAACCTCTCCAACGTGAATACCACGGGCTTCAAGAAGAATCGGCCCGACTTCGAGGACCTGCTCTACCACACCGTCCGCATGGCGGGGACCCCCGCGACCGAGGAGACGCTTCGTCCGGTCGGCGTACAGGTGGGCCACGGCGTGAATGTCGCGGCGACGCAGAAGATTCACACGCAGGGATCGCTTCAGAACACGGACAACGTAGGCGACGTCGCCATCGAGGGTGACGGGTTCTTTCGCGTCCTGCTCTACGACGGGAGTTTCGGTTACACGCGCGACGGCTCGTTCAAGATCGACTCGAACGGCCAGTTCGTGAACAGCCAGGGGTACCGGCTCATGCCGGAGCTGGTTCTGCCGGAGGGTTTCATCCGGGAGTCGGTTGCGATCTCCGAGGACGGCCGCGTTACGACGCGGCTTCCGGGGCTCGACGATCCGGTCGAAGTGGGCCAGCTCGAGCTCTACCGGTTCGTGAATCCCGCGGGGCTCCAGGCGATCGGCGACAACATCTACAAGGAATCCTCGGCCTCCGGCGAACCCATCGCGGCCCAGCCCGGCTTCGACGGGATGGGACAGACGCTGCACAAGTTCCTCGAGATGTCGAACGTCGAGTCGGTGAAGGAGATGGTCAACATGATCGTCGCTCAGCGGGCGTACGAGATGAACTCCAAGGCGATTCAGACCAGCGACACGATGCTCGGTATCGCGAACAACCTGAAGAGGTAGGCATGGATCCGATCACGGCGAATATGGCGCAGTGGAACCGGAACGAGGTGAAGCTCGATCTACCGGACGGCGATTCACGAACGCAGCTCGAGGCGGTGGCCAAGGAGTTCGAATCGCTGTTCGCAAAGCAGATGCTCGACAGCATGCGTGATACACTCAATCCCGACGACGACATGTTCAACGGGGGCATGGGCCAGGATATCTTTGAGGACATGCTCTACGAGGAATACGCGCGGATGCTCTCCCGCGAGGGTGGCCTCGGTATCGCGGACATGATCGTGGAGCAGCTCGGCGATTCGGGTGCCGCTTCGCAGAGCCCTGCGGCGTCGCGTCGCGCCGCCGACGCGTACGGGGGTGTATGATTCCGGTACGGTGCCCTCGATCCGATTGTATGCAGAAGTGAACAGTTTAAGGGCCGTTTTCCCGTCCGAAGCGTACCGGCCTGATAATTCCATTCCTGAGAACGAGATATAACATCGCGTTGTCCGCCTTTTGGTTGGCACGTTTCCTGCAAGATACGCAGCAGGAGCACGTATGGCCACGAAGAAGACAAAGACCGTACGGGATGACGATGCGCTGAAGGCGTATTTCGGTCAGATTCGCAAAACACCGCTGCTGTCGTTCGAAGAAGAACTCGAGCTGTCGCGACGCATCGAAGCCGGGGACACGGACGCACGCAAGCAACTGATAGAAGCCAATTTGCGCCTCGTCGTCAAAATCGCGAAGGCGTACGTCTCGAACGACGTAGGCCTGCTCGACCTCGTCCAGGAGGGGAACCTGGGCCTGCTCAAGGCGGCGAGCAAGTACGATCACCGCAAGAAGGTGCGCTTCTCCACGTACGCTTCGTGGTGGATCAAGCAGTCGATCACGCGCGCGCTGAGCAATAAGCGACGCAGCATCCGCCTTCCGCACCGCAAGGAGGACGCGCTGCGGAAGATCCAGCGCGCGTACAATACGATGAGCCAGCGGCTGATGCGGCGGCCGAGCGTCGAGGAAGTCGCCCAAGAGGTAGGGATGCCGAGCGACGAGGTCGTGCAGATCCTCAACATCTCGAGCGGCCCGGTATCGCTGGACAGCGACATCAACGCCGAGTCGGGGACGCTGCACGACGTGTTCGAGGACTACAGTTACGCGCCGGACACCGGGGTGATGCAGCAGGTCATGCACGATGAGACGTTGCGATTCCTCGAGCGGCTTCGCGAGAAGGAGAAGAAGATCCTCCTCTACCGGTTCGCCTTCTACGGCGGGAAGAAGTACACCCTCAAGCGGATCAGCGACGAGATGGGAATCAGCCCGGAGACCGTTCGCCAGATCGAGATGCGCGCGCTGCGCAAGCTACGCCAGCACGCCGGCGAGATAGAGGAATTCGTCTACGATTAGGCGGGCGGCGAAGCAGCATCCCCCGTTTCTCGCCCGGTTTGCGCGGCGGGCCTAAACAGTTGACTGCGACGGATCGATGATACTACCGTGAGGCATCGTGAAACCCGGTAGTCGCCCATCGCCGAAGAAAACGACTTCGTCTCGACACCGGAGGACGACAGCACGCGAGCGAACGAGCCTGATCGTTCTGCTCGCCGCGATTGCCGTGCTGCTCGGCGTGGTCGTGGCGCTTCTGCCCGAGCCCCCCGAGGCCGACGAAGACGCGGTCGCGGGAGGACGCGTCGATCCGGACGAGGACACCACCGGCGAAGCGCCGGTGTCGGATCGCGACGCTTCCGAAGTACCCGAGCCACCTAGGGACGAGACGCGACCCGCCGAAGACGCCGACGCGGTAGAGGGGCCGGTGACCGAGGCGTACCCGGACGACGAGGCACCCCCCGGCCGGGCGCCGGGTGCCGAGCCACCGTCCGACGTCTCCGGCGAGGCTGACTGGTGGGTGCCCGACTCGCCGCCGCCACCGGCTGCCCGAGGGCCGCTGGTGCTCGTGCTCGACGACGCGGGCAATACGCTCGACGGGCTCGACGCGTTCCTCGACCTTCCCTTTCCCTTCGCCGTGGCGATCCTGCCGCAGCTCGATTACTCGGTGCCCTCGGCCGCGATGGCCGCGGCCGCCGAGAAGGAAGTCCTGCTCCACCTGCCCATGGAAGCCGAAAACGGGGCCAATCCCGGCCCGGGAGCGATACTGACCGGGTTGAGCGAGGAGGAGATCGCGACGCGCCTGGGCGATGACCTCGCGAGCGTACCGGGGGCGATCGGCGTGAACAATCACATGGGCTCGAAGGCTACGGCGAACGAGAAGGTCATGCGCGTCCTGCTCGGCGCGCTCCACGACCGTGGCCTCTTCTTCCTCGACAGCCGCACCTCCGCGGCCACCACGGGACGCGCGGTAGCAGCGGAGGTGGGTATCCCGTTTGCCGAGCGCGCGGTCTTCCTCGACCACGAGCGCACGCGTGAGGAAATCCTGCGCTCGCTCGCACACGCGCTCGAGCTGAGCGGGCACGGCGAGCCGGTGGTGATGATCGGACACGCGACGGTGCCGCTGCTCGCGGCGGTCCTCGAGGAGACGTACCCGGTGATCGTCGACGAGGGGTACGAGTTCGCACGCCTCTCGAGCCTGGTTTCGCCGGTGCGCGTGGCCGCGGGAGACGCCGAGTGAAGGTTCTCGGGATCGAGACCTCGTGCGACGAGTGTTCGGTAGCGGTCGTCGAGGACGGACGCACGATTCTCGGACAGGTGATCGCGACGCAGCTCGAGGAGCACGCACCGTACCGCGGAGTCGTGCCGGAGATCGCGAGCCGGACGCACACGCGCTGGATCGGGCCGGTGTATCGCCGGACGCTCGAGCGGGCGGGGGTCGATGCGAGGGAGCTCGACGCGGTGGCCGTCACGACGAGACCGGGCCTGGTGGGCTCGCTCGTCGTAGGACTGTCTTTCGCGAAAGGGCTCGCCTACGGTCTCGGCCTTCCCATCGTGGGCGTGGACCACATGCTCGCGCACCTCTACGCGCCGCAGCTCGCCGGCGAGATCGAGTACCCGTTTCTCGGGCTCCTCGTCTCCGGCGGGCATACGATCATCGCGCGCGCGGACGACCCGTTCACGATGCACGTGATGGGCACGACGATCGACGACGCGTGCGGCGAAGCGTTCGACAAGGTCGCCAAGCACTACGACCTCGGGTACCCGGGTGGCGTGGCGATCGACCGCCTCGCGCAGCGCGGGGACGACCGCGCCTTCGCCTTCCCGGAGGCGAACCTGCACAAGGGGGAGCACCGCTACGACGTGTCGTATTCGGGGCTGAAGACCGCGGTGATCAACCAGCTCGAGCAGTTCCGGGACGGTGAGTCGCCGGCGTCGAAGGAGAACATCGCCGCGAGTTTCCAGCGCGTCGCGATCGACTCGCTCGTGAAGCGGCTGTTTCGCGCGGTCGAAGACACCGGACTCCGTCGCGTCGTCGTGGGCGGCGGGGTCGCGGCGAACAGCTACCTGCGATCGGTGCTCGAGGCGCACGACGAGCTCGAGGTGCGTTTTCCGCCTGTCGAGCTGTGCACCGACAACGGCGCGATGGTCGCCGGCCTGGGGTATCACCTGCTGCGCCGGGGAGATCGGGACGGGTTCGAGCTGGACGTCTGCTCCCGCGTTCGGGGATTCCGTGCGACCTACCCCTGAGGGGCGTTGACACGTCCGTGCCCGCCTCGTAGGCTGCGCGCGGAGCGCTGATGGAACACGCTGACGACCTGGACGCTGCGATTCGCAAGGTACCCGACTTCCCGAAGAAGGGGATCGTCTTCTACGACATTACGAGCGTGCTCATGAATCCGGGGGCGTTCTCCGCATGCGTCGACGCGCTCGTCGATCGCTACCGGGGCGCCGCCGTGGACGCGATCGCGGCGATCGAGAGCAGGGGATTCCTCTTCGCCGCGCCCGCGGCGAAAGAGCTCGGGCTGCCGCTGATGCTCGTCCGCAAGGCGGGAAAGCTTCCCGGCGAGACCGTGTCGAAGACCTACGAGCTCGAGTACGGCGCCGACACCGTGGAGGTCCACCGCGACGACCTGGGAAGCGGTCGGCGCGTGCTCATCGTCGACGACCTTGTGGCCACCGGCGGAACCGTGCGGGCCACCGCGGACCTCGTCGCCGAAAGCGGCGGCACCGTGGTCGAAGTCTGGAGCGTAATCGGCCTGCCGTTTCTGGGCTACGAGGCGCGGCTTGCGCCCATCGGCGTGTACACGCTGATCACCTACGAGGGCGAGTAGGCGCCGAGTAGGCTCGACTCGACCGGCACGGTGCCGGCGAACGTCGGGCGCCGAAGGCTTGACACACCGGGGTGCGATTAGTATCGTACCACCAACAGAATTCCCGGTTGTGTAATGGTAGCACCGCAGATTCTGGCTCTGCTAGTG
>CAZVEF010000080.1:0-6093 GCA_964625715.1 uncultured Spirochaetaceae bacterium
GAAGTCCTTCATCGCGAGCTCGCGAATCTCGTGCGATGCCTCGGCGAGCGCCTTCGTCGCGACGGCCTTCCGCTTGGCGTCGATGCCGGCGAGCCCGGTCGGGTCCTCGCCGAGCACCGCGAGCGAAGCGCCGCCGTCGCGCGCAATACGCAGGCGCTCAGTCGTCGCGCCGGGCGGCACGAAGGCGAGCGAGTCGACCGGCGCTTCTTCGAGCCGCGCGCGCGTGGCGGCCTGGTGGCGGTAGTCGGTATGGACGTACTTTGCCCCACGGCGATAGGCGGCGCGCACGAAGTGCGGGACGAAGTCGACGGCTTCGATCGGAGCACGGACGTAGACCTCCTGGTCGGGCTGAACAGAGAGACCGACCGCCGCGACCACCGCGGCGTAGCGTTCGAAGAACTCGGCTGTATCCATCCCGGAAGTATACGAAGACCGCGTCGAGAAGACCAAACGACGCGAGCGCGCTACGATGGTTCGCGTGAGGCGAACCGTGATCTTCCGCACCCTGACCCTCGTTTCGCTCGCCCTCTTTCTCGGAGCGTGCGCGACGCCGCCCAGCGACAGACACTCCGCGGCGCCGCTCGTCTCCTGGCCGGGAGCACCCGGCGCACGCACGGAGAGAACGGGCTGGTCTTCAAGCCCGGAGATCGGCCTGCCGACGCGCCGATCCACCTGTTCACCACCGGCACCGCCGTGGCAAGGGTCGACGCGCCCTACCCCGGCTTCTTCACGCACCGTCCGTTCCGCGAGGAGCGCGCGTTCTACTCGGTCGAGGAAGGAGACGAGGTAACGCGGGCCTTCGTCCAGCGCCCATGGCAGCGGGATCGGGTGAAAACCGAAGGAGCCGGCGTCCGGTACCAGCATCCCGCGATCCATCAGAGAGCCGCCTCGCATTACTCCCTTCCGTTCGACGACACCGCAGCCGAGGCGAGGCGGGACGATTCCGACGATCCTGCCTTCGATACCCGGATGACGCCGCGTTCTTCGGCTGCAGGTACGCCGACTGACGCCGAAGTCTCCTTATCGGACCGGCTCGATCCGGTACAGGCCGCCGTCGCGCTCGTCGGTGATGAGATAGAGCAGACCGTCGGGACCCTCGCGCACGTCGCGGACGCGGCCGACCACCCCGTCAAGGAGCACTTCCTGCTCGACGACCCTCCTGCCGTCGAGCTCGACGCGCCGCAGGTGTCGCCCTGCCAACGCGCCGACGAAGGCGTCGCCCTGCCAATCCGGGAACCGGTCACCGTAGTAGAGCCCCAGCCCCGACGGCGCGATACTCGGCGTCCAGTGGAGGATCGGCTGCTCCATCCCGCGCTTGCGCGTCCCTTCGCCGATGGGCGTTCCGGTACCGTAGTTGACGCCGTACGTGATGACCGGCCAGCCGTAGTTCGCGCCTCGCTCGACGACGTTGATCTCGTCGCCGCCCTGCGGACCGTGCTCGTGCAGCCAGATCTCGCCGGTCTGCGGGTGGACGGCCATGCCCTGCGCGTTACGGTGCCCGTAGCTGTAGATCTCCGGCGCACCGTCCCCGCCGCCGGCGAATGGGTTGTCGTCGGGCACCGTGCCGTCGGCACGGATCCGCAGGACGCTCCCGGCGTGGTCGGACGTGTCCTGTGCCCGGTCGGCGTCGCCGCGGTCGCCGATCGTAATGTAGAGCAGTCCGTCGCGATCGAAGACGATCCGTGAGCCGAAGTGGCGGCCTCCGGCAGACGAGCGGTTCATCCGGAAGATGACCTCGACGTCGGTGAGTTGACGACCTTCGAGCCGCCCGCGCGCCACCGCGGTGCCCACACCGGAATCGTAGCGGTCGCTGTAGCTCATGTAGACGAGTCGGTTCGACGGGAAGTCCGGGTGGAGCGCGAGGTCGAGGAGTCCCCCCTGTCCGACCGCTGCGACGTTCGGGGCGCCGGAGACCGCATCTGCCGACGTATCGGTGACGCGCCAGAGTCCGCCCGTCCGTTCGGTCACCAGCGCGTCGCCTCCCGGCAGGAAAACGAACGACCACGGCTCGCGCAGTCCCTCGACGACCCGCACGAGGCGAAAATCCGCCTGCTCGCTCGAGAACCGACCCAGATCCTCTTCGCTCACGACCGGGTCCGCCTGGAGCGCACCCGCAAGGCTCAGAAAAAACGTTATGGTGATCAAACCCGCTCTGCATGTTCGCTTCATGGATCGAAGATACTCATTCCGGCGGTCAGGAAGCGAATGTGCTACCGTTGCGGTCATGAACCCGCGATCGTCTCTTCGTGCCCGCGTTCCGCGCGCCCGCGGGCGAGCGATCGCCGGCGCCGGAGGCCAACGTCGTGTTCTTCCAGCACTTCCAGACCGACTTCATCGCCGCCGGCGATCTGCCGGCCGGGACGCTCGTCGCGGCGCCGGCTGCGCAGGGCGGGACCCTTCGTGAGCGTCGGGGGCGAGCTCGTTCTCGGTCTCCGAGAAGCTCTTCCGTGCGGCGCGCATCTCCGAGGCGGCACGGTCAAGCGGGCTCGAGTACGTAGAGGGCCCCGATTCGGGCATCACCGAGGTACTCGGCAATCCTTCGGTGATCGATACGCTGCGTTTTCCCCGTGCAACGATACGGGTGGGCGACTGCGACGGTACGACGATTCTCGAGACCGGCTTCCTTGCCTCCTCGGAGGAAGGGTCGCGGCTCTGTACACAACACGCGCCCGCCGGTGAGATCGAGTTCATTCCGCTGAGCGCCGAGCGCGAGCGGTTCCCGGCCGCGCGGGCGCATCGGCCTGTTGATGAGCCGCCGGCTCGTGCTATAGTCGCATCGTGACCGCACAGGAGATCGCAACCATCGTGACCGGCTCCTTCGTCTGCGGCGAGGCGAACGGAGCTACCGTCGACTACGCGTTTGCCGCCGACCTCATGAGCGACGTCCTCACGATCACCGAGGAGAACGTGCTGTTCATCACCGGGCTCGTCGCCCCCCAGACGATACGCACGGCCGTCGTCTCGGATATCCACACGATCCTCATCGTACGGGATAAGGCGATACCGCCAGCTATCGTCGAGATGGCCGAAGACGACGACATCTGCATCGTTCGCAGCCCGTTCTCCATGTACCGCGCGAGTGGCGAGCTCTACGCGGCCGGACTCAAACCGGTGTTCTGAGGGTGCACGCCACCGCGGCAGTGCACGCTCGCGTCGCTACCGCGTGCGGATGGGAGGCGGTTCCTCGCCGTCGGGCACGAAAACGAGCGCCGCGCCGTTGATGCAGTAGCGCTGACCGGTAGGCTCGGGACCGTCGGAGAAGACGTGCCCGAGGTGCGAACCGCTGAGGCTGTCGACGACCTCGATCCTGCGCGCGAAGAGGCTGTTGTCTTCGACGTAGACGATCGCGTGCGGATTGATGGGCTTCGTGAAGCTCGGCCAGCCGGAACCCGATTCGTACTTGTCGTCCGAGCTGAACAGCGGCTGTCCGGTCGCCTTCGAGTAGTAGATTCCCGCCTCCTTGTTGTCGTTCAGCGGATGCGTGAACGCGGGCTCGGTCCCCTTCTGCCTCAGAATGGAGTAGGCGTCCGGATCGAGGAGTTCCCGCCACTCGGCCTGCGGCAGCTCGAGCGGATACCCGAGCTCGGCATCCTCCGCGTGGATCGTGCGATCTGCGGGGTCGTAGTCCCACTCGTCGGGCGTTCGGCCCGCAAGCTCGATCGCGGTTTCGAGTTCGGCTCGCAGAACATCCCTGGAGGCCGATGGGCCGTCTGCGCCGCTGCGCGTCTGCGAGACGGCGTTGCCTTCGGACGCCATCGCATCCGCGGCCGACTCGCCCGACCCCCCGGCGGTCGCGACCACCGAACCGTCCCCGAAGAAGACCGCCCCGCCGACTACGGCAGCGAGGCCGGCAACTGGTATGAGGCTGCGGTATAGCTTATTCATACAATCAAGATACTAACGGTGCCGCCGCATCGGCGTTCGACCCCGGATGCGCTCGCGATCAGAGCCGGAATGAACCCGCGTCGATGATGGGCACCTCGCTCCCGTCGGCCCGCATTCCGGTCACCGTTACCTGCGGCGAGCCGATCATGAAGTCCGTGTGCAGCGTCGACGTGTTTCCGCCGGCGGCGCGGTACTCGTCGGGCGAGAGCGTCTCGCCGTCGCGCAGGCACTTCGGGTAGGAGGAGCCGAGCGCGATGTGGCACGCGGCGTTCTCGTCGAACAGGGTATTGTGGAAGACGAGCCCCGAGCGGTAGATGGCCGAGTCCGCGTCCACGAGCGCGAGCTCACCCACGTAGCGCGCACGCTCGTCGAGCTCGAAGTACCGCTCGAGCATGCTCGCGCCGCGCTTCGCCCCGCACTCGACGACGCGTCCCTCGTCGAAACGCATCCATGCGCCTTCCACGATCGTGCCGAGCAGCTGTACCGGACGCGTCGTCGCGACGCGTCCGGACGTGCGGCGGAAATCCGGGGTCGTGAACACCTCTTCGGTCGGGAGGTTCGGCATGAAGTCCAGCCCATCGGGAGACCGCGCGCCACCGCCGACCCAGATCGATCTGTCGGAGAGCCCCACGGTGAGCTCGGTGCCGGGACCGTCGAAGCGCACCGCGTCGAGCGAGAGCGCATCGAGCTCCTCGCGGCGAGCGGCGAGTCGTCGGCGATGCTCGGCCCACGCGGCGCGGGGGTCGGGGCGATCCAGCCGGAGAATCGGCTTCATCACGTTCCAGAGTTCGTCCTCCGCGGTCGGACCCGCCTCGCGCCCGAGCACCTTCGCGGCCCACTTCTCGCTCGGCACGGCGACCACGGTCCAGCGAAGCCGATCGGCCTGAACCGCGCGCCGGAACGGGAAATCCGCCTCGAAGAGCGCCTTCTGCACCGTGCCGTTGCGCTGCGCATCGACACCCGCGAGGGCATCGGGATCCTCCGGGCTCTTGATGGAGACGAGCGCCCAGCTCTCGTCGAGCATGAGGTTGTTCGCGTCGCGGCGGAAGTCCGGCACGTAGGTGAGATACTCTGCCCGCGAATGCTCGACGCGCGCGCGATGCAGCATCGGGTGGTCGGCGTAGACGTGCACGTAACGAGCGCCGTGGTCGTAGGCGCGCGCGGCGAGGATGGTAACGAAGCCCCAGTGACCGGGCTCGGCCTTGACGAGCAGGTTCTGCCCGGATTGGAGATTCACGCCGGCGATGATGAGGTCGGCGTAGGCTTCGGCGGCGTCGGTGGTCATGTGCGCTCCTGGAAACGAGTTGCCGGATTGATACTCGGCCTGTATTCTGATATACCGGCGTGGTCGCTTCGCGTCAAGAAAGGCCGCGTGCACGCCGATGCTAGGGGGGAGAGCAACCGGCGTGGGTGTCAGGGGAGCCGTGTCTGATGAACAACAACGATATCGTACCGGGCTTCGACGAAGAGAAAGACGAGAGCCTCCGGATCAAGCTGCAGAAGGTAGACAACCTTGCCGGCACGCTCGTGCTCTACCTCAGCGGCTACATTGACACCTACAACTCGAACTTCTTCCAGAAGCGCATCAACCGCGCGGTCGACGCCGGGTTCACGAAGCTGATCTTCAACTGCAGCGGGCTGACGTACGTCTCATCGACGGGTATCGGATCGTTCACGGCCTTCCTCAAGGCGGTCAAGCCCAAAGGCGGCGACATCGTCCTGCTCGAGATCCAACCACGCGTCTACGAGGTCTTCCAGCTCCTCGGCTTCTCGCAGTTCTTCACCATCCGCGACACGCTCGACGACGCGATCCAGTACTTCAGAAAGAGCAGCGCGTCACCGGCGACGGACGTCTTTCCCAAGACCTTCACGTGCCCGGTCTGCAGCACGCGACTGCGTGCGAGTCGGTCGGGACGATTCCGATGTTCGAAGTGCCGGACGATCCTCGCTATCGACGCATCCGGTCAGGTGTTTCTCGGCTAGCTACGCCATCCCCCTCCAGTCGTTCGACCGGCTCAGAAAGCCGCTCCGCCGCGCCCCCCGCTTCCCGATGAGCCTCAGGATCGTCGCAATCGCCCACGCGGAGACGGTGAGGTATCCCGCGAGCAACCACCCGTACCCGGCGCCGATCTCGCGGATAACGACGCCGAGCGCCGACACGCACGGGAAGTAAACGAGAACGAAGAGGAGGAAGGCATACGCGGCCGG
>CAZVEF010000080.1:6193-10580 GCA_964625715.1 uncultured Spirochaetaceae bacterium
CGCGGCCGGGTCGAATTCAGCCGCCAGTTGTCGTCCTCGATGGCCATGGGGCCAAACACGGGAGTCACCGCCCGTCCCGCGTAGGCGAGCAGCGAACGACTGCTGTCTCCTCCGAACCCGAGGATGCTCACCATGATCACGATCGTCGTGCCCGCCCGCCTGATGAACGCGGAAAGCCGACGGCCGCTGGCCGCGAGAATCTGTCCCATGCGCGGCGCGTGGTACGGAGGCAGCTCAAGAACGAAGTGGCTCGCCGTGCCCGCGAAGAGCGTCGACTTCATCACCAGCCCGGTCGCGGCGGCTCTCGAGCGTCTTCGTCGCCATGACGGCGGGAATGGTGCAGCCGAAGCCGAGCAGCATCGGCACGAAGCTCTTGCCCGGAAGCCCGATCCACCGCATCAGCCGGTCCGTGATGAAGGCCGCGCGCGGCATGTACCCCGAGTCCTCGAGAATCGCGAGCGCGAAGAACATCGCACAGATAACGGGGATGAAGGTCGCGACCGTCTGCAGGCCGCCGCCCACGCCGTCCGCGATCACGGCGACGAGTCAGTCGGGCGTTCCAACGCTTTCGAGGAGCGAGCCGAGACCGTCGACGAAGATGCCTCCCGCGACGATGTCGAAGAAGTCGATAGACGCGCCGCACGCATTCCGCGGTGATACGCTGGATCATCTCGTAACGGCTGTTGGCGAGTACGACGTCGAGCTTCTCTCCCAGCGCGCGCTCGGCCTCACCCGCCGCTTCCTCGATCACCGGTTCGGCGCCCCGGCGATTGGGAATGCTGCGCTCGCCCTCGAGCAGCCGCACCGCCCGCCAGCGCCTGCTCGTGAGATCGTCGTCGTCCAGATCGCTACCCACCCTCGCGATCGCGTCTTCCAACGGCAGTGGGTAGCTCGGGCGCGGCAGGCGTCCGATCCCCCCAGACGGTGGTGAGCGAGCTCGATCAGTTCCGCCTTCAGACGCTCCATCTCGCCGCGGTGCAGCGCGTTGATGGCGATGACCGGAACCCCAAGCGCAGCGCGCAGGCACTCGAGGTCGATGTGAATCGACTTCTTCTCCGCCACGTCGGTCATCGTGAGGACCGCCACCACAGGCAGCCCCATCTCGGCGAGCTGCATCGTGAGGTAGAGGTTGCGCTCGATGTTGCTCGCGTCGATGACGTCGACGACGAGATCCGGCTCGCCGCCGGTGAGATAGTCGCGCGCGACGATTCCGTCCTCTGAACTCGCGCTGAGCGAGTAGATGCCGGGTGGATCGACAACGCGGAACTCGATGTGCTCGGGCTCGTGGATGCGGTCCCAGACGTTCCCGGTGTGTACCGTCGCCGTCGGTTCTTCCTCGAGCCCGGAGAACGGCTCGGCGAGGATGCGGGTCACGGGCCGACCGGTGAATCGGCCTTCCTTCTTCTCCACGGTAACACCGGGCCAGTTCCCGATCTGCCGCCGCCCGCCGGTCAGACCGTTGAAGACGGTCGTCTTTCCGCAGTTCGGGTTTCCAGCAACTGCAACCGTGATGCTGGCCGATGCGGTCGTAGTCGTACTCATGATCCTAAGCGGGGGGTTCGTCTTCCAGGCTCGTCCGGGTTGCCGCGACTATACGAGCGGGCCACGCATCTGTGAACCCCGTAATCGCCCCGTGTCGCTCCGGTGGCGAGCAACGGCATGACACGGTATGATTGAAGGAAGGAGCGCCGCGTGACGTCAGCTGTACAGGGATTCTTCGAGCAGGTTTCCAGCGCCTACCAGGCGAATCCTCTGGAGGTGATCCTCGTCCTGCTGCTGACGCTGGGGCTCATGGTCGGGCTCGTCGTGTACGCCGTCTCCTGGAGCCGTCGCGAGCGCCGGCAGCAGGTGGCTCTTGCCAGGCGGCTGTTCGAGGAGAAGGCGCGCGAGGTCTCGCTCTCGCCCAGCCAGCGCGCGCTTCTCGAGCGAATGAGCCGCTACCTGAGAGACCCGACCCAGATCCACCAGGTCGTCACCGACGAGGTCGCGTTCAACGCGGCAGCCGCACGCCTGCGCGAGAACAACGAGGCCAACGCGCAAACCATCGCCGCCCTGCGCGTGACGCTCGGCTTCCACACGGACCGCAGCGACCGGGCACCGCACTCGAGTGTAGCGATTCCGGAAGGCTCGACGGTACTCATCGCGCGCAACCGCTACCGGCGCCCGGTGAAGGCGAAGGTCCTCGCGCCGACCCCGGACGCCTTCCGTGTCCGCCTCGTCGACCAGGGAACGCGGCTTCCCCCGGGAGCCGGGGTGGACGTCTTCTTTCACGGCGGCGCGGGCGTGTTCACCTTCCACACAACCGTGCTCTCCGAGGAGCCGACTGAGGCGCGTCTGTCGCACTCCGAAGATCTCAAGCGATACCAGAAGCGCCGCTACTACCGGCGGCGCATCGGAATCCCGGTGCACCTCTATCCGTTCGATCAGGACAAGCCGCTGCTGTCGAAGTCACGCGATATCGGCGGCGGCGGGGCGAGCCTGCTCAACCCCGACGGGCATTTCAAGGTAGGCGACGACCTGGAGCTCAGATTCACACCCGACGACGCGGAGATCCGGATTACCGGTACGGTGGTACGCGTCAGCGACTCCGGGCGTACGATTCACGTGAACTACGAACACATCCGCGACAGCGTGCGCGACCGGATCTACAACGCGATCTTCCGCCCGCCCAACGACGAGCAGGAGGAGATGCGGCGCGCCGGGGGCCGCGCTCAGGGCGAGAAGACGAGCGAGTAAGTCCGATCGCCTGACAGCGTCAGCAGCTCGAGCACGGGGATCGAGAACACGACCGCACCGTCTGTGACCCGCCCGCCGGTCTGGCTGACGATCTCACCCGACGGGTTCACGCGAACCTCGATCGTCGCGCCGTCGAGCGCGCGTTCCACCGCCTCCCGCTCGTCGTACTCTTCGAGCGCCCACGCCATCTCTTCGCGGTACTCCTCACGCGAGACCGATCCGTCGGCCGGTGGAAAGAGGAACTGCGCGAGCGAGGCATTCTCCTCGGGGGCAAACTCGAGGAAGCGCGCGACCGCGTCGCGGTTGAGGCGGACAGTGAGCTCGCGGGTCGAGCCGCGGTTCTCGAAGCTCAGGATATCGTCGGCGTCCTCGCGCGAGAAGACCTCGCTGATATCGCCGAAGCGGACGTCGAGCGCGAGCGACCCGCGAGCCGGGCGCTCGATGTCGACGAGCTCCACGCCTTCGCGCTCTGCGAAGGACGCGGCGATCTGCTCGAGGTCGAAGAGCGGATACTCGCCCTCGACCCCGCTCATCGCCGTCATGAGGTCGTTCATGTAGGCGATCATGATCGGATGGAGCTCGACCGAGAGCGCCGCTTCACCGGATCCGTCGCCGAGGAGAACCACGTCTTCGCGGACCGTGCAGCCGGAGGCAAGGAGAGCGAGGAGGGCCACGGCGATCAGCACCACGGGGGATCGTTTCGGATAAGCTCGTAGCATAGCCCGAATGTACCCCGCACCGACCGCTCAATCCAGCTCGCCGTCGTTGAGACCCACAGGCAACCCGGCCGGCCGCTCGCACGAGGTCGTCATGTCGTAGAACGCCCCGGTCTCACCGGACTCGAGCAGACCGTGCATGACCTCGAGCACGTGAAGACTCAGCTCGCCGGTCGCGCGGTGCGGGCGTCCGGTTTCCGCGGCCCGAACCATGTCCAGCAGCCCCACGCCGCGGCTGTTCTCCGAATAGCCGTGCGAAAGGGGCACCTCCGCCCAGTCGTCGGCGCCGGGACGGAAGAGCTGCACCGGTCCCCAGAACGTGTTGGGGTCGGGTACGCCGATCGACCCGAGCGTGCCGAACAGGTCGATGCGCGGCACGCGGCTCTTCCAGACGTCAAAGCTCACGACGAGCGTCGCGATCGCGCCGGAGAGAAACTCGAGCGTACCTGCGACGTAGGTGGGCACCTCCACCGGGATCTTCTCCCCGTAGCGCTCCTTGCTCGTCGCGATGCGCTCCTGGAACGTCATTCGAGTCGCCGCGGACAGCCGCCTCACCGGGCCGAGCAGCGTCACGAGCGTCGTGATGTAGTACGGTCCCATGTCGAAGAGCGGGCCCGCGCCGCGCTGGTAGAAAAACGCGGGGTTCGGATGCCACCCCTCCGGACCGCGGCCCATCATGAACGCGGTCGCCGCCACCGGCGCGCCGATCCACCCGTCGTCGAGCAGCTTGCGCACCGTCTGCAGCCCGCCGCCGAGGAAGGTATCCGGCGCGGCACCCAGGCGCACACCCTTCTCCGCGGCGAGCTCGACGAGGCGCTTGCCGTCGTCGAAGTCGATCGACAGCGGCTTCTCGGTGAACGAGTGCTTGCCGGCGAGCAGTGTCTTCTCGCAGATCTCCGCGTGCGCCGAGGGGACGGTGAGGTTCAGCACCGCCT
>CAZVEF010000081.1:0-10576 GCA_964625715.1 uncultured Spirochaetaceae bacterium
AGCACTTGCAAGTTCATGATCTCTCCTCCAGCCGTTCGCGGATCGACTCGACGCGGCGCCGGTTCGCTCCCATGTCTCCGTACCCGACGCGCGAGGCGCTCCTCACGTGGACGACGCCCGCCTCGCGGTCGATGCGCAGCTCCACGTCGTCGACGAACCGGAAGACGAGCGAGGTGAACGTCGCGTGCAGATAGTCGCCGTCCTCGACGACGATCTTCGTCCGCGGGAACGACGCGACGACCTCGCGCAGGGCCTGCATCGCGTCGCCGGACGGCATGGGCAGCGCGTCGACCGCGTGGGGTTCGTCGGCAGCGTAGCTCGACACGCAGTTGGGGGACTCGGGGCAGGGAGCGAATCGCTTGTCCATGAAGTCTCCTTTCGTCTGTGCTCCGGCGCATCCGGCGAGCGTGAGGGCTGCGACGGCGAGGATCGCGTAGCTAGCCGACCAGGCGCGCATCGGCATCCTCCTCGAGTCGGAACGTCGTGCGGGGGAACATGAGCTGATAGACGAGCATGTCCATCAGCGTACGCTCGAGCCCGGTTCCCAGCTCGCGAAACGCCGTGTCGTACTCGATGAGCACGTAAAGCTGCCGCTGCAGCTCGGCGAGATCGAACCGTTCGGCGGCCGTCCGGTAATCGGCCTGGATCCGCTTGCCCCGGATGCCGAGCTTCGTGAACGCCTCGTCGTGACGCACGCCGTTGTCGAGGAGCACGCGGAGGCTCACGAGCTTGCGGACCTGGAAGACGAGCCCACCGACGAGCTGCACGGGGCCACCTTCGCCGGACGAATCGAGCTTCTCGACGATCTCGAGCGCGGCGGGGAAATCGTCGTCGACGACGCGCTTGTAGAGCGAGAAGACGTTCTCTTCGCGGCTGTGGTAGATGAAGGTCTCCACCTGGTCGACGTCCACGGTGGGGCGTCCGTGCGAACCCTCCTCCGATGCGTGGGCGTCGGCGTAGACGCAGAGCTTGTCGGCCTCGGTGCGGAGCTCGAGCGTGTTGTTCTCCACGAGGTCGAGGAAGAGCTCGAGCGCCTCGGGCGTAATCGCCACGTTGCGTTTACGGAAGTACGAGACGACCCAGTTCCGCTTCTGGTTGTCGAAGAGCTCCCAGAAGACCTTGCGCGACTGCGGCGGCACCGCCTTCTCCAGCTTGCTGTCGAGGCGGACCGCGTCCGAGACGAGAACGAGCGTCGCATCGTCGGGTGGCGACTCGCCGTAGGAGGCGATCGTCTCGACATCGGCCTTCCTCCGGATCTGTTCCGCCCCCCACACGATGACGAGTCGATGCTTCGCAAACAGCGAGCCGTTCTCGAGGAGGTCCACGGCGTCGGAGACGGTCCCGTCGGGGAGGTAGATGCGGTGCTCCTCAGCCTCCCCGCCGCTCTCCTTGCGGATGCGCGAGCGCAGCGCGTTGAGTTCGTCGGCACGAAGCCCGTCTTCGGGCCCCAGGTAGAGGAGGATGGACGGGAGCTTACTCATACGTGCGGACGAGGTGCGCGAGCCTGCCGAGCACGCGGACGTTCTGGGTGAAGATGGGGGGATAGTCGGGATTCTCGGCCTGAAGGCGAACGCGGTTCTTCTCCTTGAAGAAGCGCTTCAGCGTCACCGCTTCGTCGACCATCGCGACGACGATGTCGCCGTTGTCCGCGACCTGCTGCTGGCGGAAGACCGCCAGGTCGCCATCCATGATGCCGGCGTCGCGCATGCTGTCGCCCCGGACGTGAAGCGCGAAATGGTCGCCGCGTCCGAGATGCTCGGCGGGAAGCCGGACCTTGCCCTCCAGGTTCTCCTCGGCGAGCAGCGGCAGCCCGGCGGCGACGTTCCCGAGGACGGGGATCTCGAGTACCTCGTGGTCGGATGGCTCGTCGCGGCCGAGCACCTCGATCGTCCGCGAACGGTTGTTGTCGATCTTGAGGAATCCCTTCTTCTCGAGCGCCTTCACGTGGTCGTAGGCGGCCTTTACCGAGATGGAAAAGTGTTCGGAGATCTCGCGGATCGTCGGCGGGAAATGATGGTTGTCGATGAAGGACTTGATGTAATCCAGAACCTCGCTCTGTCGTCTGGTGATCTCCCTCATCGCCCCACCTGAATTCCGTACTTCCTCATCTTGGCGTGGAGGTTACTCGGGTAGATGCCGAGCTCGGTCGCGGCGCGTGAGATGTTGAAGTCGTTCTCACGCAGACTGTGCTCGATGTAGCGCTTCTCGAACGTGTCGCGCGCTTCGTTGAGCCCCATGCCGCCGAACTCCGCGAGCACCGGGTCGGCTTGCCCTTCGCTTCGCTCCCCCAGAAAGTAGTCCACGATCTCCCGGGTGAGCACCTCTTCGTCCGACATTATACTAACCCGCTCCACGAAATTCTTCAACTCCCGAACGTTGCCCGGCCATTCATACGAGGCCAGCAGATCGGCCGCCTCGTCGTCGAAACGCCGCTCCGGCGAGCCCTCGGGCCGGTACTTCTCGAGGAAGTAGCTCGCGATCTGCAGGATGTCCTCGCGGCGCTCGCGCAACGGCGGCACCTCGATCCAGACGACGTTGAGACGGAAGTAGAGGTCTTCCCGGAAGCGGCCGGCGTCCACTTCAGCACGGATGTCCTTGTTCGTCGCGGCGATCAGGCGGACGTCCACCTCGATCGACGCCTCACCCCCGACGCGCTCGAATCGCATCTCCTGAATGACGCGCAGAACCTTCGCCTGCGCGGTGAGCGACATGTCGGCGATCTCGTCGAGGAAGAGCGTGCCGTGGTGGGCGGTCTCGAACTTTCCCTTGCGCCGACCGACTGCGCTCGTGAACGCGCCCTTCTCGTGGCCGAAGAGCTCGCTCTCGATGAGCGTGTCCGGGATCGCCGCGCAGTTTACCTCTACGAAGGGGCCCGAAGCGCGCTCGCTGCGTCGGTGGATCTCGCGTGCGACGAGCTCCTTGCCGGTGCCGTTCTCGCCGTAGATCATGATCCGCGAGCCGCTTGGAGCGCTCTGCCGAATCAGCTCCCGGACCTGCTTCATCGCCGGGCTCTCGCCGATCATCTCGTCCTGGTTGACGAGCCGGTTCTTGAGTCGTCGGTTCTCGCGCTTCAGCTCTTCGACGCGAAGCGCGTTCTTGATGATCGTCGTGACGCGGTCGAGGCTGAGCGGCTTCTCGAGGAAGTCGAACGCGCCGAGCTTGACGGCCTTCACCGCGAGGTCGATGTTCGCGTGCCCCGAGATGACCACGACCTCCACGTCGGAGTAGTCGGTCTTGATCTGCTTGAGGACGTCGATTCCGCCCATGTTCGGCAGCCACACGTCGAGCACCACGAGATCGACCCGCTCGGTTTCGAGGATCTGGAGTCCCTCAATCCCGTCCTCGGCGGTGAACACACGGTATCCCTCGTCGGCGATGATCTCGCGCAGCACGTCGCGGATACCGGCTTCGTCGTCAATGACCAGGATCGTCGACATCAGCACTCCTCGTGTCGGTCGTCGCGGGCGCCAGCGGGAGATCGACGTAGAACGTCGTACCCACGCCTCCCTGAGTCTCGAACCATATCTGCCCATGATGATCGAACACGATCCGCTGCACAATAGCGAGCCCCAGCCCGGTGCCCCTACGCTTCGTGGTCACGTACGGGTCGAAGACCCGTACCTGCTGGTCGTCCGGGATGCCGGGTCCGTCGTCCTCGATCTGCAGACGGCAGTAGTCTTCGTTACCCTTTCGGATGAGATCGGCGCCGACGGTCACCGTTCCGTGCGTACCGGCGGCCTCGAGCGCGTTCTTGAGCAGGTTGGACACGAGCTGGCGAAGCTGTCCGGGATCGGCATGGAGCTCGAGCCTGCCGGGAACACCCGAAGTGTCCACCGCCACCGACTCGCCGGCGGTGTAGGTGGCCACGACCTCCCGCAGGATCGCCGCGAGGTCGACGCGCTCCATCTCGGGCGCGGGTAGCCGGGAGAACTCGCGGAACTCCGACAGCAACGAGCTCAGGTTGTCGACTTCGCTCACGATCGATCGGACGCTGGTGACGAGCACCGACTCGAAGTCGTCGCTGCCGGTGCGGTACTTGCGCAGGCTTCGCTCGGCTGCGAGGCGGATGGGCGTGAGCGGGTTCTTCACCTCGTGCGCGAGCCGCTGCGCGATCTCCTGCCACGCGGCGATCTTCTCGGTCTGGATGATCTTCTCGCGCGTGCGCGCGAGCTCACCGACCATCCTGTTGAACGAGTTCACCAGCATCGACAGCTCGTCTCCGCGACGCACAAGGATGCGCGTTGAGAAATCGCCTTCGGCGACGCGCCTCGTCGCCTCCTCGAGGCTTACGATGGGTCGCATGATCTCCTCGCTCAGCAGGAAGCTGACGAGAAGGCCGAGAAGGATCAGCGGCACCGAGAAGAAGGCGTAGAAGAGCCCGATCGCGGCTACGAAGTTGTCCTGGAAGCGGTCGAGCTGGATGAAGAACTCGAGCGCTTCCGTGAGTCGGCCGGCGGCGCGGTCGAACCCCTCCGGCAGGCGCGCCCCGATGATGATCGTATAGACGAGCGGTACACCGCGCTCGCCGGATGAAGCGTCGGGGATCATCGATTCGCCTCCCGCCGGTGCGGCGTAGCTCATGCGCAGCCGGAGGAAGCTCGTCCCGCCGATGCTCTCCCGTGCAACCTGCCCTTCCCGGGCCGCGGCGGCCTGCAGCGGTGCGAGATGCAGATCCGTCCGACCGCCGGCGTAGAGCTCGTCGAATCGCGGCGAGAAGACCTGGAACGAGTCGAGCATGGGGTTCAACCCGCGCACGCGGTCCCAGACGCGCGCCGGTTCGCGCTCGACGCCGTCGAGCACGCCTGCAGCGTACGGGCTGTTGGCGAAGGCGGTCAGATCGCGCTCGAGCTCGCTGAAGAAGGCGAGCGCGATCTCCTGCCCGCCGCGGATCGCTTCGCCGGTGTCCTCGCTGAACCACGCCCGGATCGCGGTCCGGATGAAACTCACCGACAGGATCCCCTGCGGGACGCTCGCGAGCAGGACGATGACGAGAAAGAAGACGAGCAGGCGCGACTTGAGGTGCGCGCCGGGCCGCCCGAGCGCCCGGTCGCGCAGAAGCCGTACCAGATTGAAGACGAGCAGCGCGAGGAGGAGCACCGGAAACAGCGCGGCGAGAGCGAGGACGAAGACCGTCGTCGCGCTGCCGGTGAACGAGAGGTCGTTGAGCACCTGGCCGGCGAACACGAGGACGAGAACGATGAGAACGAGATAGAGCACGATGAGGCTGATCAGACCGGTGAGCGACGCACCGGGTTCGCGTCTCGTCGTCACGGACCGCCCCCTACGGTGGCGATTCGCCACGGACTCTGGCGGCGGGCGTCTGACATGAGCACGGAGAGAACACTGAGCCCCGGCGCGAATACGATCGGATCGTAGACGACGCGGGTCTCGACGAGAAGGTCCCGCTCGTCGCGAACCCGGCCCGGTTCGAGAGCGGTCCACGGTACGCGGTAGCCCGGGAGGCTGAAGAAGAAGTCGAGCAGGCGATCGGAGTCGTGGAAGGTGTAGAAGCCGCCGTCCTGCGTCGTGACCGTATACCGACGGCGGAACGGATCGTAGCGCGTCTCGTAGATCACCCGGAATTCGCGGAGCATGCGCGAACCGAGCACGGCGAGCAGCCCGTCGCGCGCCTCGAGGACCCGGATGATGTACTCGACGCGCGAGGTCAGCCCGTCATTGATGTTGGCGAGGAGGACGGAAGCGTCGGCGCCCGAGACATCGATGGAGACTGCGAGGTGGTCCGCGGTCGTCCCGATCGCCAGACTGTGGTCGACCTGAGCGACCGCGGGGAGCGATACGAGAAGCGCGATCGCTACAGGGAGAAGGTGTCTAGACGGGCTCTTCCTGGAAGCGGTTCTCGAAGAGAGTTGCAAGCGCATCGGCGGCCTCCTGCTCGTCCGAGCCTTCGACCCGCAACGTGAGAACCGTGTCGTAGCCTGCGCCGAGCGTGATGATCCCCATGATCGACTTGGCGTTGATCTCGTCGTTGTCCTTACCGAGCATGATTCTCGAATCATACCGGCTGGCCGTCTGAACTATCATCGCGGCGGGTCGGGCATGGATACCGGCCCGATTGGATACCTTCACTTCGCGCTCAATCATACTTCGTCCTGTTCGCTCTCACGGTCTGCATTGGAGAAGAAGATATCCCTGTTCTGGAAGTATGCGTTGCGTGCGTGCTCACTTTCCAGCCATTTCAGCACGCTCTGGTTGAACTCCTTGGCAGAGAAGTAGCCCATCTTCTTCAGACGCTCGTTCATAGCGGCGGTTTCGATGATGATGGGTACGTTCCGCCCCGGTTTTACGGGGATCTGCAGATACGGTACGTGAACCCCCAGGATATCACGCGTGCGTTCCTCCGCCCCGATCCGATCGTACTGCTTGTTCGAGTCCCACAGCTCGAGCTCGACGATCATCTGAATCTGCTTGCTGTCGCGGATCGCGCCCACCCCGAAGAGGTGCGTGATGTTGATGATACCGAGCCCGCGGATCTCCATGTGGTGGCCGAGCGCCTGGTTGGCGCCGGCGCCGAGGAGGATATTCCCCGCGACACAGCGTATGTCCACCGCGTCGTCGGCGACGAGACGGTGTCCGCGCTCGATGAGCTCGAGCGCCGCCTCGCTCTTCCCGACCCCGCTGTCACCGAGAATCAGCGCGCCGATACCGAAGACCTCCACGAGCACGCCGTGGATGGTCTCGTGCGGAGCGAAGATGTTCGACAGCGCACGGATGAGCCGCGAGGAGAACTCGCTCGTCGGCAGATCGGTCTGAAGGATGGGGCATCCGCTGCCCTCGCCGATGCGCCGGAAGTCCGGCGTGGGCCCGAGACTGTGCGTGAACACCACGCACGGGATGTCGCGCTCGAAGAACTGCTCGATCGTATCGACCTCATCTTGCTGCTGGAGCTTGTTCAGGTAGGCGGTCTCGCCGCGTCCGAAGATCTGGATCCGGTCGAAACCGAACTTGTCGTAGAACCCGCTGAGCGCGAGCCCGGGACGGTTCAGATCGGGCAGATGGATCTCGCGCGTCAGGCCGGGACGCCCGCCGATACAGCGCAACTCGAGCGCGTTGTGTTCCTTGAGATCCATGCTGAGCAGGTCGAGGACCGTAAATCCGTGCATGCGAATTCCGCGATCACGGAGCCTTGTGGTCGGTGATCTTTTCGTGTTCCTTGCGAATCTTGTGGTCGAGCTTGTCGATCAGGGTGTTGATCGCCTCGTGGAGGTCGTAGCCGTGGACCTTGATCACCGACTGGTGCCCCCACTTGAGGTGGAGCTTCGCCTCGGCCTCGTAGTCGGGATTATCCTTCGTCAGGGTGAAGTCGAGCGCGACGATGTAGTCGCTTGCGAAGTCGAGCTTCTCGAGCTTCTCCGTGAGGAAGTCCTTCGTCTCGTCCTTGACGTTGAAATGAACACCCTTGATGTCGAGCTCCATGACGCCTCCTATCGCTTGTACGACGATGAAATATCCAGCTCTTTGCGGTACTTGGCAACCGTCCGGCGCGCAAGCTTGATCCCCCGCTTCTCGAGCAGATCGGCTATACCCTGGTCGGAGAGGTGGCGATCGCCGGTTTCTTGCTCGAGAATCTCCCTGATGACCTCCTTCACTCCCTCTTTGGAGAACCGCGAGCCGCTCGAGCCGGCCCCGGAGATGGAGTTCGTGAAGAAGTACTTCAGTTCGAAGATGCCCCACTCGGTCTGAACGTACTTGCCGTTCGTGATTCGCGAGATTGTCGCTTCGTGGACGCCCACCTCACCGGCGATGTCCTTGAGCGTAAGCGGGACGAGCGCCTTGGGACCGTTGAGGAAGAAATCACGCTGGAACTCGACGATCGCGCGGGAGGTCTTCAGCAGCGTCTCGTTGCGCTGGCGGATCGAATGGATGAACCATCGGGCATCCTTCACCTTCGACTTCACGAAGCGCTTCACGTCCTTCGCCGCCTCGGCGTTCGCCATGTCGGAAAACGAGTCGCTGACGCCGAGCACCGGAATCTCCTCGTCGTTCATGATGAGAACGAACTGACCCTCGCGCATGACGACCATGACGTCGGGTACGACGTAGGTCGGCTTCTCGGAGGAAAAGAGGCGGCCCGGGAACGGCGTGAGCCCCTTGATGTACTCGAGCGCCTCCTCGACGTCCTCGACGTCGGTCTTCAGCTTCTTCGCGATCTCGTCGTACCTGCCCCGCTCGAGCGGCTCGAGGTGGTGCTCGAGGATCGCGTCCACCGACTCCGGCCGCGTCTCGTCGAGCCGCGCCTGGACGAGCAGCGACTCGCGGTAGTCGGCGACGCACGTGCCCACCGGCTCGAAGGTTCGGATCATGCCGATGAGCTTCTCCACGCGATCGCGGTCGGCGCCATCGAAGAGCGACTCGACCGGTTCCTCGTGGAAGCCGTTGTCGTCCAGGTTGAGGATAAGGATCTCACCGACGCGAAACTCGTCCTCGGTGATCGGTTGAAGGCGCAACTGCCACAGCAGGTGATCGTGGAGCGACTCGGACGTGGAGAGCGCACCCTCCATGAACCGGTGCTTATTCTCGGTCGCTTCGTCGTCGTAGCCGCTCTGCGTGTAGCCGGGGTCCGAGCTGTCCTCGAAGTAGTCGTACTCCTCGGTCTGCCCGTTCGATTCGGTCTCGTCGATCGACACCGTGGAGTTGTCCTCGACGACCTCGAGCGCCGGGTTTGCCTGCAGCTCTTCCTCGATTCGAAACTTCAGCTCCTGAACCGGAAGAGCCATCAGCTGAATGCTCTGGAACAGCTGGGGGTTCATCCTGAGCTGCTGCCCCTGAACCAGAGCCGGGCGCTGGTACTGCAATCAAACCTCCATCTTCGATTATTGGACCGCGCCGGAGGCTTTGTCAACGTTCGGAATGGGTAAACCGATGCGCGCAGGCCCCACGGCGACTAGTCGATCCGCAGCTCGATCTCGAGGTGCTCGGAGATCGCGCGTGCGTACTCCTCGAGCTCGCTCCCGTCGCCGCGCCCCATGTCGAGCACGAGCCCCTTCCCGTCGCGCTTGACGAGCGTAAGCCGCCGAAACGGTGCCCGTGAGCGTCCACGCTGCGCCGTCTCCACCTGCACCCGCTCGATATCGTCGACCGGGTGCCGACGCGTCCGCGCAAACGGCAGGAATCCGCTGACGCGCCTGACCTCATTCCGGGCCCCGTCGAAGTACCACTCCTCGGTGAACAGCGCGGCGAGGAGCGAGACGGCGCCGATGATCGCGGGGATCACGATGAGCTGACCGTCGATCACCATCACGGCGACCATGAGCGCGAGCACGAGGCCCCACAGGAGCCGGGGGAGCCACGGCGTGCGCATCGCGAGCACGTCCGAACTGATCTCCTCGAGCCTCGGTGAGAGATTCATCGAACTCAGTCTATCGCATGGCGAGGATCGAGTCCAAGGACTCGTCCGCTGTCCTCCAGCGGCGCGGTGAAATCGACCGACAGCGGCGTCACCGCCACGGCGTGCTCGTGCGCGACCGTGTGGATGTCGTCACCGACGCGGATGAGCCCGGGATGCTCGTCGACTCGCGTCCTGCCCGCGCCGATGGGGCTGGCGTCGGTCGGGTCGTCGATTCGATACACGAAGTAGTGACGCCGGGCGAGCCGCGAGAGCCGTTCGGGAGTTCCAGGCGGGCACGAGAAGGGGACATCGATCTTCAGCACGTCGAAGGGGAAGGGACGCGGGTCGGCGAGGCGGTCGCGGCCGAAGAGCGCCGATGCCGGCGGCATCCCATCGAGCGCGTCGATCAGCCGCGAGGCGTAGCCGCGCACCACCCGGGTGGAACCCTCCCAGTCCACCTCGCCGTACTCGTAATGGTGCGCGATGTCGACCTGCTGCGACGCCGCGATCGCCGGGATCGCGTACGCCGCCGCCTGAAACGCCGCGCCCACGGTTCCGGAGATCGTGATATCCAGTCCCAGGTTCTCCCCGTAGTTGATGCCGGAGACGAGCAGGTCGGGCCAGCGGGATGCGAAGATCGTGTTCATCGCGTGCTGAACCGCGAGCGCGGGTGAGGCGTTGATGTGGTAGGCACGCTCGCCCTCCAGTACGGTCTCGTGCAGGACGTCGCTGAAGTCGCCGATCATGCTGCGGCCGCGCGAGGTCTGCTGCGATGTGGGTGCGACGACGACGACCTCGCCGAGACCTGTCACCGCGTGGACCGCCGCCACGAGCCCCGGCGATTCGATCCCGTCGTCGTTCGTCACGAGAATGAGTGGCTCGGTGCCTCCGCGATATCCCGGCATGGTTCCCCCTGGTTCGAGGGGAAGTAGTAGCACCGCGCGGGGCAAATGTCCACGACCCTCACCCATCCGGTGTATCGCAGCGCGTTCCGGCTCACGGTATCTCTGTAATGAGAGAACCCGGGGGCACGTATGAACACACGACACGAATACCTGCAGGACAGGGCGGAGCGCATTCGGCTGCACGCGCTGGAGATGACGACGAAGGCCGGATCGGGCCACCCGACGACATCTGCATAATCGCGGCGGCGGGCATCACCGTGAGCGAAGCGCTCGCGCGGCGGTGTCGCGAACTGAAGGAGCAGACATGATCACCATCGATCTGAAG
>CAZVEF010000082.1:0-10472 GCA_964625715.1 uncultured Spirochaetaceae bacterium
ACGGCACCGAGGCGCTCGCGTGCAAGACGCTGATCCAGGACGTCGCCGAAGCAGAGGGCGCGACGATCAGGATCGAGCCGGCGCGGCACATGGAGGTGCAGCGAGACCTGATGGTGAAGCAGGACACCTTCTTCGGACACTACCGCGCGGTGAAGCCTTTCTTCATCGCCGACGAGTCGAAGCCGAAGCCGGAGAAGGAGTACCCGCAGACCATCGCCGAGCGCGCCGCCTTCGACGACCCGACGAAATGCATCCTCTGCGGCGCGTGCTACTCGGCGTGCCCGGTCATCGACAAGAACCCGAACTTCATCGGCCCGGCGGCGATCGTGCAGGCCTCGCGCTTCGTCTTCGACAGCCGGGACAAGGGCCTCGAGGAGCGCCTTGAGATCCTCGATCAGCCCGACGGCGTGTGGGCGTGCGAGAACCACTTCGAGTGCACACGCGTCTGCCCGCGCGAGATCAAGGTCACGAAGATGATCAACCTCACCAAGCGTGAGATCAAGAAGCTGCGTGAGGCGCGCGGCGAGCAGGTCAACGACGGAGGAGCCACGACGTGAACATCCATGAGTATCAGGGCAAGGAGATCTTCAAGGCGTACGGGATCCCGGTGAACGACCAGGCGGTCGTTACGACGCCGGCGGCCGCGCGCGCGGCTGCCGAGGCGATGGGGACCACCGTCGTCGTGAAGGCGCAGGTCCTCGTCGGCGGGCGCGGCAAGGCGGGCGGCGTCAAGCTCGCGAAGAGCCCGGAGGAAGCCGAGGCGAAGGCGCGCGACATCCTCGCGCTCACGATCAAGGGGATCCCCGTCGAAAAGGTGATGATCACCCCGGCGAGCGAGATCCTGAAGGAGTACTACCTCTCCATCACGGTCAACCGGAACGACAGGAATCTGCTCCTCATGATGAGCAAGGCGGGCGGTGTGGACATCGAGGATCTCGCGGTCAATCGGCCCGAGGAGATCATCCGCTTCCCCATCCACCCCACCGACGGCATCGACGAGGCGGGCCTCGAGAAGGCGCTCACGGAGGTCTTCGAGAAGCCCGCGCTCGTCGAGCAGGCGACCGACGTCGTGCACAAGCTCTTCAAGGCGTTCATGGAGAAGGACTGCTCGCTCGTCGAGATCAACCCGTACGCGCTCGTCCCCGGCGACGGAGACGAGGGCGAGAAGCTCGTCGCGCTCGACGCAAAGGTGAACTTCGACGACAACGCGCTCTACAAGCACGCCGACGTCGAGGAGATGCGCAACCCCGAAGAACTCTCGGCCGACGAGACCGCGGCGAAGGCGGCGAACCTGTCGTTCGTGAGCATGGACGGGTACATCGGCTGCATGGTCAACGGCGCCGGTCTCGCGATGGCGACCATGGACATCATCAAGCTCTACGGCGGCGACCCGGCGAACTTTCTCGACGTGGGCGGCAGTTCCAACCCGCAGAAGGTCGTAGATGCCCTGAAGATCATCACCGGCAACCCGAAGGTGAAGGCGATCCTCATCAACATCTTCGGCGGCATCACGCGGTGCGACGACATCGCCAACGGCATCCTCGAGGCGCTGAAGCAGATCGATATCAAGCTACCCATGGTTATCAGGCTGATCGGCACGAACGACGAAGAGGGTCGCGAGATCCTCGAGAGCGCGGGACTCCAGTCGTACCAGGCGCTCGGCGACGCGGTCGAGCACGTCGTGCAAGCGGCGAAGGCGTAAGGGGGACGGGATGAGCATTCTGATAGACGAAAACACGAACGTCATCGTCCAGGGCGCGACCGGCCGCGACGGCTCGTTTCACGCGCGCCAGATGGTCGCAGACGGTACAAACATCGTCGCAGGCGTCACCCCCGGCAAGGGCGGGCAGAAGGTTGACGAGATTCCGATCTACAGCAGCGTGGGCGACGCGATGGCCGAGCACAGAGTCGACGCGACGGTCATCTTCGTCCCGCCGAAGTTCGCCGCCGCCGCGATCCGCGAGGCGGCCGACGCAGGCGTGCCGCTCATCATCACGATCACCGAGGGCATGCCGGTCCTGGAGATGATGGAGAACTACCGGTACGTGAAGGACAGGGGACTTCGACTGATCGGACCGAACTGCCCGGGCCTCATCTCGCCGGGCAAGAGCAAGATCGGCATCATGCCCTACAGGATCCACAAGGAGGGTGACATTGGCGTTATCAGCCGAAGCGGAACCCTCACCTACGAGGTGGTCTACAACCTCACCGTCAACGAACTGGGCCAGTCGACCTGCGTCGGCATCGGGGGCGATCCCATCATCGGCACCACCTTCACCGACCTGCTCGAGCTCTTCGAGGCCGACCCCGGCACCGCCGGCGTGGTCGTGATCGGCGAGATCGGCGGTGAGGACGAGGAGCGCGCGGCACAGTTCATCAAGAAGAAGATGTCCAAGCCGGTTGTGGCATTCATCTCCGGGCGCACCGCGCCTCCGGGCAAGCGCATGGGTCACGCCGGCGCGATCATCTCCGGCGGTAAGGGCACGCCACAGGCAAAGGTGGAAGCCTTCGAGGACGCCGGCGTCGCGGTGGCCGACAAGCCGGACGAGATTCCGGCGTTGATGAAGGCGAAGCTGGGACGATAGCGCCCCAGCGGGTCAGGCCGGGGCGGTAGCATCCGCCTCGGCACCCGCACTCGTTCGCGAGCAGCGTGGGGTCGTGCCCTCGCGGCGGCCCCGCCCCGCCCCTTTTTTCGGTGGTTGAGCTGAGCACGACGGTCTACAATAGATAGCGTGGCGCAGTCTGATCATATCTTCGACCTTGGCCCGGTGGAGGACACCGACCTCCCGCTCGTCGAAACGCTCGGTACATACGATGGCGACGCACTCGATTCACCGCCGCCGTCACACGACGCCCAGGGTGTCCTGCAGACGATCCAGTCGCTCAATCGAATCCGCGACCTCGACACGCTGCTCGAGCAGGTACTGCTCAAGGCGCGTCAGCTCGTCCGCGCCGACGCCGGCACGATCTACCTGAAGGCCAAGAATCGGCTCTTCTTCAGCTACGTGCAGAACGACACGCTGTTCGCCGGTCGGACGCCGGACTCGCGCTACGTGTATTCGGCGAACAGTCTGCCTATCGACCGATCCTCGCTCGCCGGCTACGTTGCCGCAACATCAGAGCCGCTGGTAATCGACGACGTCTACGACATCCAGAGCAACGTCAGCTACGCGTTCAACCCCGAATTCGACACGAAATCGAACTACCGGACGCGCAGCATGCTCATCGTACCGCTCATAACACGCGACGAAGCGCTTGTCGGAGTACTGCAGCTGATCAACGCGATCGACGACGGCGGGGCGACGGTGCCGTTCTCGTACCAGGACACGGTTTTCGCGAACCAGTTCGCACAGGCCGCGGCGGACGCGATCGAACGGGCGCGCCTGTCGCGGGACATGGTCCTGCGGATGGTGGAACTCAGCGGGCTGCGAGACCCCTTTGAAACCGGGCAGCACGCCAAGCGAGTCGGCGCGTACTCGGTGGAGTTGTACGACAAGTGGGCCACCGCGGAGGGTGTTCCGCAGGGCGAGGTCAGAGCCAACCGGGAGATCATCAGAACCGCCGCGATGCTGCACGACGTGGGCAAGGTTGCGATCAGCGACGCCATCCTTCGCAAGGGCAACAATCTGACCGAGCCCGAGCGGCGGCGGATGCAGCTCCACACGATCTACGGCGCGCGTCTGTTCAGAAGAGACGATTCTCCGTGGGACCGGATGGCGCGTGAGGTCGCGCTCAACCACCACGAACGCTGGGACGGCACGGGCTATCCGGGCCATGTCGACAGCATCTTCGGGCGCAAGGTGCGCGTAGGAAGGCCGAAGCGCGGCGCGGAAATACCGGTCGCCGCACGGATCGCCACGATCGCAGACGTCTTCGACGCGCTCATCTCGAAGCGCGCGTACAAGGAAGCGTGGCCCGAGGATCGGGCGATCGCGTATCTCAAGACGGAATCCGGTGGAAGGTTCGATCCGGTCCTGGTCGCCCACTTCCTGGAGATGCTCGACGTCGTCCGCTCGATTCGACGCAAGTACTCCTATTGACGGTCTGTCGAACCGGACAAGCTCGTCGTCAGTACGAACGGCGCCGAGCGGGACAGGTGGGTGTACGCGCCGCTTCGCCCGGTGAAGGCGAACTGCGCGCCGTCGCGCAAAATGATGTAGACGGCGACCGCATCCGCAGCCGATCGTCCATCCGCCCACTCCATCTGCCCGATCGGGATATCGACGACGTTGTCCTCCTCGTGCCGCAACCGCGTCCCGTCGTTGAGAAACGCGCGCGGCTCGCGGCTGATGTCGTTGTAGAACGAGGGGCTCTCACCGACGAGCTCGCGCGCCTCGTCGAGCAGTACGAGCCGACCGTTCGTCGCGCGTCGATCGATGGGTCCGAACACGACGCGCAGTGTGCCGCCCCGAACCGCCGCGCTTCGAATCGACGCTCGCTCGATCGCGAAGACGTGGTCGCTGGTGAGGACCCCCCGGTACTCCTCGGTGACGAGGAACCGCTCGTCGGGCGTCGTCGACGCCGGAGGGGACACATCGAGCCTCCTGGACACGACGGTACCGTCGGCGAGCTCGACCTGGAGCGTCATGCCGCGCAGAGGGAGCATGGAGCCGTTGTCCGACATGAACGTGTCGTAGAGCCGGAGCCACCCGCCAACGGTGCCCTGCTCGCCGAGCCCCGCCTGGTCGAACGGAATCGCCCAATGGCTGCCAAACGGATCGTGGAGACGGACGTCGCGCACCTGCACGGCCGCGTCTCGGCTCGGGCCGAGCTCGATCCAGACGTTCAGGAAGAGCCGATAGTCCCGACGCGCGCTCGATCCGTGCCAGAACGACGGGGCAACGTTCTCGTAAAGCGCGACGACCTCGCGGATCTCGACCGCCGGCGACGTCACTTGGCGCGGCCCCGGCTCGCTCGGGGACGGCAGGAGCGAGCATCCGGAAGCCAGCGCGACCATGACGACCATCATCGCGATTGCCACCGGCCGCCGGGCGGATCGGTAGAGGTGCTGCATTCGCGTACGGTAGCGAAATCCTCGACCGGAGGGAAGCGTTCCGCGTAGACCAGTCGGGCTATACCGCCGCCCGGAGTGCGCGGCTACCTTGCCCGTGGAGGCTTTATGGAAGTACCGATCGAGATCACGTTCCGCAACGACGAACGCACCGATGAGATCGACCAGCTGATTCGCGACCAAGCCGCTCGGCTCGAACGGTTTCACAACCGGATTACGAGCTGTCACGCGATCGTCGAGCGGCCGCAGGAACACCTCCATTCGGGGCGTCAGTGGCGCGTCCGCCTCGACATCACCATTCCTCGCGGCAACGAGATCGTGGTCCGCAAGGAGGCGGGTAAAGGCGACATGCACGAGCAGCTCGCGACCGTCATCAAGGACGCATTCGAAGCGGCTGAACGGCAGATCAAGGAGCTGCACGAGAAGCAACGCGGCGAGGTGAAGCAGAACGCCGAGTCCGACTTCGTCGGCATCGTGACGCGCGTCTTCCCGGAAGAAGGGTACGGTTTCATCACGGACCCGAGCGAACAGGACATCTACTTCCACCGCAACGCGGTTCTCGGCGGCGAGTTCGACCGCATTGCCGAGGGAACCGCGGTATGGTACCAGACCGAAGTGGGCAACGACGGCCTGCAGGCGACGTCGGTACGCATCGAGGACAAGCCGGCACTCCGACGAAAGCGCGAGGACACCGAGCCGGGCCCCATCGCGGAGTGACTCCTCGGAACTCGCGGCACCGTCACGCGACGGCGCCGGACCTCGGTTGAGCGGTCTTGAACTCGGAGGTGAAGTGAAACTCGATCTTCGGGTTGTCGCGGATCATCGACTGCAGCATCCATTGGCTCTCGGCGAGATAGACGGGGTTACCGTCACGATCGTAGGCGAGCTGGTGTTCGCGGTACTTCATGAACGCATCGAGCGCCGCGGAGTCCTGTGATGTGATCCAGCACGCCCGCGAGTAGTCGAGGGGCTGCAGCCGGCACGCCGCGCCGTACTCGTTCGTCAGTCGATACTGGATGACCTCGAACTGCAGCTCTCCCACCGCACCGATGATCTTGCGCCGGCCGCGATCCTGGATGAACAGCTGAGCAACCCCCTCTTCGGAAAGCTGGGTGATCCCCTTCTCGAGCTGCTTCGACCGCATAGGATCGGTAGACACGAGCTCCTTGAAGATCTCCGGCGCGAAGCTGGGGATCCCCCGGAAGATGAAATCTTCGCCCTCGGTCAGCGTATCGCCAATCTTCAGGTCCCCGCGGTCGTAGAGCCCGACAACGTCGCCGGGAAATGCCTCGTCGATCACGTTCTTCCGCTCGGCCATGAAGCTGTACGGACGGGAGAACCGGATGTCCTTGCCGTTGCGTACGTGGCGGAACGGTGTCTCCTTGCGAAAGGTCCCCGAACACACGCGCAGGAACGCGATGCGGTCGCGGTGGCGCGGATCGAGGTTCGCGTGGATCTTGAACACGAATCCGGAGAACTTCTCCTCCAACGGATCGACCAGACGCGTGTCCGACTCGCGCGGCGAAGGAGGCGGGGCGATGCGTATGAAGGTCTCGAGCAGCTCGCGAACGCCGAAGTTGTTGAGCGCGCTGCCGAAGAACACCGGTGCGACGTTGCCGGCGCGGTACTCGTCGAGCTCAAGCGGATCGTACACGCCGTCGACGAGCTCCACGTCCTCGCGGAGCTGCTCCGCGGCGCTGCCGAGCTCGCGGTCGAGGATCGGATCGTCGAGCCGCTCGATGTGAACCCGCTCCTCCTCGACAACGGTCTTCCCCGGTTGAAACAGATAGACGTCCCGCTCGTGCAGGTTGTATACGCCGCGGAAGGCCTGCCCCATCCCGATCGGCCACGTCAGGGGACAAACGCCTATCTGGAGCTTCTCCTCGAGCTCGTCCATCACCTCGAAGGGCGGGCGCCCCTCGCGGTCGAGTTTGTTGATGAATATGATGACCGGCGTGTTGCGCATCCGGCAGACGCTCATGAGCTTCTCGGTCTGCTCTTCGACACCCTTCACCGAATCGACGACGAGGACGACGCTGTCCACCGCGGTCAGCGTCCGGTACGTGTCCTCGGCGAAGTCCTTATGCCCCGGCGTATCGAGAATGTTGATCAGCTGACCCCGATACTCGAAGCTCATGACCGAGGTCGCGACCGAGATGCCGCGCTGCTTCTCGATTTCCATGAAGTCGGAGGTTGCCGACTTGCGTATCTTGTTCGACTTGACCGCACCGGCGCTTCGGATGCTCCCGCCGAAGAGCAGGAGCTTCTCGGTGAGCGTGGTCTTCCCGGCATCCGGGTGACTGATGATGCCGAACGTGCGCCGGCGCAGAATCTCGTGCTCGATACTCATAGTGAAGCATTAAGCTACCGACGGTTCTGTCGATTGCCAAGGCCCGTCTCGAAGCGCCGCGGCACGCTGCGTCACAGCAGGTCGCGCAGCGCGTAGACGTGGATCGACTCGAAGGCGCCGCGGTGATTGAAAAGCGGGCGGATGCCCCGGGGGATGAGGTCGAGGCACGGACCGGTGACGGCGAAGCCTCCGGGGTCGACGGATCGGCCGCCCAGATGGAAGACGAAGTTCACCGATTCGGAGACGATGTCACCTGTTCGCCCGGTGGACCGATAGGTCGTGTTGCCCAGGTGCAGCGCCAGACGCCAGCTGACCTCGCCGTACTGGTCCAGCTGCTCGGCGTTGATAAGCACACGATTGAGCATCAGTCGCAGTGCCTGGATCACGACGTCGAGCTCCCGGCCGTCGAAGGGCATCAACAGCAGCCCTTCCTCTTCCTTCCACATCCATACCCGCGCCTGATAGTCGGCAAAGGTGCGCTCGAGCAGCCCGGTAAAGCTCGCCCGAAGCGACGAGAGCAACGTCTCGCTCGACGTGCGCCGAAGCTCCTCGGCACCGTCGATGCCGGCGTAGAGCATGATGAACGTGTACTCCTCGCCGTCGCGTACGCGCGACCAGTCCGAGCCCGACGGAACGAGGCGGTGCTGCTCGTGCTCGGGTACGTGGTTGCCCGCCCGTCTGGTGGCCGGTGTGGGATCGTAGTCGACCACCCGACGCATGCGGGCGGTGCTCAGGCCCTCGGCCAGCAGGGCCTTGCCCACATAGTCCGCGGCGGCGTAGTGGAAGAGCTCGGCGATGTCGCGAACGCTGTCCGTCCGGTCGACGATGCCGAAACGGTACGGCCGCTCGTCGCGCAGCCGCGTCAGCCGACGCTTGAGCGTGCGCGCATCCATCCCGTCGACGTCGACGTAGAGAAACGAGTCCGGCACCTCGTTCGCTCGGCGGATCGTCTGGTTGAGCGCATCGCGAGGCGTGAGCTCCACCGAGTACGTCCGACTGCGGACGGCGGAGGCGAAGGCTTTCTCGACGGCCTTGCTGTCGGTGACGACGAATATGGTCATCTAGTCGGCAAACCTCACCGCGTAGGTGTAGAACTCCTGGTCATCGGCGACGTCGAGCGGTCGGAGCCGGGCAGCGACGAGCCGCTCGAGGCTCGGGTAGACGGCGTCGGTGACGATCATCGTATCGGGCGAGCCGTGCCGCGAGTCGATGTCCCACAGGCGCTTGAGCGTATCGGCCTTGAGCTCCGTGCCGCTGTCGTCGTATTCGCAGGGCCCGTTGTGAACGGTCACGCGGACGTGCAGCCCGTCGTCGAGCGGGCAGTCGATGAGATTGTAGAGAAAGAGCTCGTTCAGGAACTCCATCCCCGACAGCGCGGCCCGCTGGTTCTGCTCCTCGAAGGTGAACGCGGCGACGCCTCCGTCGCCTTCCCAGCCCCACAGACGCCCGTTGCGCTTCTCGACAACCGCGGCCAGCATGCGTCGCAGCGTCCGGTAGTGCTCGCTCATCTCTCGCTGCCCGTACTCGCGCACCAGCGTCGAGTTGCCCACCACGTCGACGCCGAGGAACGCCATGATGTACGTCTCCCCGGGCCTCAAGACGCCCCAGTTCCGCGTCGTACGCACGGCGCTGTCCTCGACGAAGCTTCGCGTCGTCTCGTCGTAGCGGTAGCCGATCTCGAGCACCTCGTTCACGATCGTCTGCAGCCGCGGGAACCGGTACTGCCGTCCCTCCATACCGAGTCGTTCGACCTCGATCAGGAGCGAGACGAAGTCCAGAAAGAGTCCGGCCTCGGCGATGTCGTCGACGATCTGACGGGCGGCCGTACGGTTGGGGATGGGAACCGAGCCGGGGAAGCCCGTGCGCGCAGGGAGATCGTAGTTGCCGAAAAGGCGCCGAGCGAGGTGGACCATCGTCTTGACTTCCATGGATTCCGCCAGCGCCCGACTGGCGAGCGTTCGAGCGCGCGCTTTCACCCGCATTGGTCGTAGTATAACCTGCGTGTCCGACGAGGAAAACTACTCGTAGATGCTCACGCTGTATCGACCTGTCGCACCCTCGCTATAGCTCGTGACGACCAGCTCGAGCGTCTGCGACTGGTCCGCGGAGAAGCTGATCTGCGGGTTCGATCCGTCTCCGCCGTCATCGTCGCGGTAGAGGACCTCGCCGGAAGCGGTGCGCACGACCGCGTACCCGTCGAAGTCGGCCGATACGACGTCGATCGTCACGAGCCGCCCGGCGTTTACGGCAAACCGGTACGTGTCGTAGTACCTTCCCAGGATGTCGGTCGCGTCGTCGCGGCTGAGCTCACCCCGCGTGTCGAGTAGCAGCCGCGTCTCCCCCTTTCGATCGAAGCCGATGGTGTACTCGCCGATCGCGTCTCCTCCCAGGGCGGAGGCGTAAACCTCGTAGACGCCCCGTTCCTCGGCGGTGAGGACGACGCGGGAATCGAGCCCACCGGCGGAGTCGTCGTCGGTAATCTCGCGGCCGTCGGGGGTGACCACGGTCAGGAAGCTGTCGAAGTCGTCCGACCGCAGCACGATCTCGATGCGTTCGCGTCGATCGGCCCGGAACGTAAACCGCTGGCGATACGCGCCATCGGTGACCGGCAGATGCGGCCCGAGCTCGCCGGCCACGGTCTCGTCCTCGGTGAGTCGATACCCGTCGGCAATCTGCGGTCCGGTGTACTCGTAGCGCTCGACGCGCAGAACGTACGCGCCGTTGCCGTCGCCGAAGCTCGAGGCGATGATCGTAGCCTCACCGGCTTCGCCGATCTTGTAGGCGAGCCGCGACAGCGAAAAGCCCTCGGCATCGTCGTTGCTGAGGTACGTCCCCGACGGATCGGTCAGCTCGAGATAGGTGTCGAAGTCGAACGATTCGAGCTCGATCGTGACCGTCTCGCCCGGCGTCCCGACGAGGAGGTACTCGTCGCCGCTGCCACGCAGCTCGCCTTCGATCGACTGTCCCGCTCTGATCGAGCGCCGATCGACCAGCGATACGCCGATCCGGTACGCCCCGGTCGTGGCGAAGGAGTAGCTCGTGACCTCCACGCGGGCGGTTCCGTCGCTGCCGGCGGTAAACGAGAGGCTCGAATCGGTGCCGAATGAGTCG
>CAZVEF010000083.1:0-2484 GCA_964625715.1 uncultured Spirochaetaceae bacterium
GCGTAGTCGTAGCCGGGCGTCTCGAGGCTCACGGTCTTCGCGGGCCCGTCGTTGATGAAGAAGTAGTGGTCGGCCTGCGGTGAGGCGAGCCGGTAGACAATGCCGTCGCGGCACGCGTACGGAACCGTCGCCCCGCCGAGCGACCAGCGGCGCATCTGCTCCTCCGCGCAGTAGTTGCCGGGCTCCCACGCCGAGCCGGAGGCCTCGTAGCCGAGCACGATCGCCTCGCCCTCGCCGAGCCGGTTGCGGGTAACGGCGATCTCGCCGGTGTCGTAGTGCTCGACCGGCCTCGCCGTCGTGGGCACGAGCTCCAGGATGAAGCCGTCGATCCTGCTGTCGCGGAGACGGCGCGGCATGTTCGACGAATAGGCGTAGTCTGCGACCTCTACGCCGAAGAGCCGCTCGAAGACGCTGCCGGCCGCGGTGTCGAGCACGACGCCGCGCTCGTCGTACCAGCCCCCGGGCGCGTCGAGTATGACGCGGCCGCCGCCGCGTGCGTAGTCCGCAAGGAGCACGAGAGTCTCTTCGGAGATCGCCACCTGCGACGGGAGGTAGATCGCGCGGTAACGCGGCGCGAGCCCGCCGCGCAGATCCGACGGCGTAACGTGCTCCCAGGGCACGTTCCCGTTGATCAGCGCGCGCGAGATGCCCACGCGTGCGCGGATCGGCATATGCCGGAAGACGTCGCGCCCCTTTTGGGAGATTGCCGCCCAGATCGCCTCGTTCTCCCAGTTCTGGAGCACGCCGACGAACGGCTCCTTGTGCGCGGTCCAGAGCTCCCGACGATAGCGGTTCGCCGCCTGCGCGATCTCGCCGGCGCGGACCGCGCGTTCGGTGGGACGCAGCTGCCGGTTCAACAGCGCGTACTCGCCGCCCTCCCACCCGGCGCGCCGGTAGTTCCACGACCAGAGGCCGGCGCCCTTGAAGCCGCCGGCGAGGTACGAGAGCAACAGCTGCGTCATGGTCCCGGCGTTCACGGTGTACGCGGCGATCTCGTTGCGCGCGTCGGGGTCCCAGCCCTTGCCGCCGGAGAACTGCTGCGGCCCGCCGGTGCTCTCCCACGTCGCAGCCCAGCCGCCCTTGAACCAATCGGAACAGATCGACGACATCATGTAGATGGTGCGGGGCATCTCGTAGCGGACCTCTTCGAGGTGCCACGCGAGATGGATGGACGGATAGAAGCTGCCGGCCTCGCGCATCTCCTCCGCGATGCCCTCCATGTCGGTCCCGCGCCAGGCGAAGGGAAGGAAGAGCCCCATCTCGCCGCCGGCGCGCATCGGCTCCTCCGGATCGCGCTCCTGCGAGAGCGCCACCCGCCGTCGGATACGCTGCATCGTGTAGTCGGCCTTGAATCGAAGCACGTCGCGGATGAACCCGTAGTCTCGCTGGATGTCGTGCCGGGAGAAGTCCTCATCGGCCTCGAACTCCTCCCAGTTCGAGTACGGAGCATCCGAGATACCCACCTCGTACTGGTTCCACGCGTCGACGAGCTCCTCGATCGTCGCGTACTGCGCCCTGACCCATCCCTTGAACGCATCGATCGCGTCCGGGCGCAAAATCGGGTCCGCGCCGAGCCGCAGCTGCTGCTTCGCCCAATCGTCGACGCCCGCGTCGTCCACGACGCCACCGCCCACGTCGGGGCGCTTGGTGCGGTCGTAGCGAATGCGTTTGCGGATCACCTCGCTCTGGTAGGCGACCATGTCCGGGTGCTCGATCGCCTCGTCGATTTCCATGTCGGGCGGCAGGCCGATCTTCTCGAGGAGCTCCGGCGTGATCTCCTCCCAGCCGCCGGTCCCGTACCAGTAGGGGATCACCCCTTCCTCGAGCGCCACTTCGAGCACGCGTTCGGCGGGCCACTCTGGCGTTCCCATCGTCTGCTTGAGATTCGTGAAGCCGAGCCGACGCATCGTACGGTAGTGCTCGCGCATCTCCTCCTCGGTCATCCCCTTCCAGGGCAGGAAGACCACCCCGAACGGCATGGGCGCGAGCGAGCGGAGCTTCCGCTGCATCCGGCTGTCGTGCTGAGCGTCGTAGCGGTCGTGGAGGTAGTCGTGCGTGTCGTGGTGTTCAGGTTTCATGGGTCTCCTCGTGTTCGCAACGGATCCAGGCGCCGGAGCGGGCCGAAACCGGAACCGAGAGGACGGGCCGCACGTCGATCTCGCTCCCGGTGAGCACGTCTGCCGCCGTCCGGTAGGTAACGTCGTATGGGGTCAGTACGGCGTCGCGGGCGGCGCCGTCGTTGACGATGAAGTAGTGGTCCGCCCCGGGCGCCCGCAGGCGATAGGTCAGCGGGACGCTCGACTCGTAGCGGCGCGGGGCGAAAACCCGTACGAGCCGCTGCACGATGGCCTCGAAGCCGGTGGCACCCGGCGCGGCGCAGGCGGTGCCCGCGTCGAAGCCGAGCAGGACAGCTGCGCCGCGGCCGCGCTGCGCGACGGTGGCCGCTGTCGCGCCGTCCTCATAGTGGAGAAGCGGCCGCGCTCG
>CAZVEF010000083.1:2584-10392 GCA_964625715.1 uncultured Spirochaetaceae bacterium
GTAGACAAGATCGCTCGCAAGCTCCTCCTCGGTCACGTAGTGCCACGACGCCTGGTCGTTCACCAACGCGCGCGAGTATCCGATCCAGGATCGGCTGTGATCGAGCTTCGTCCCCGAAGAGAGCTCGCTCAGGCCTCGGCGGTTGTCGTGACGGGTGGGTTCGAGTAGCTGGATCGCATCGGTATCCCAGCTCTGCACGATTCCGACGTCCGCCTGCGGGCTCGCCTCCCAGAGCTCTGCCGCGTGCTCGCGGGCCGCGGCGGCGATGCGGCCCGCCTCGCGCGCCCACTCGGTGACGCGGCCGGAAAGTGACAGCATGCCGTATTCGCCGCCCTCCCAGCCGCCGGGCCGGTGGTTCCACGTCCAGAAGGCGAGGTTCTGGTTGCCGGCCGCAAGGTAGGAGAGGCAGAGCCGCCGCATGAGACCAGCGTCCATGTGGTTGCCGTAGCCGCCGGAGTACTGGACCGGCCCGCCGGTCGTCTCGTACGCGCTCGTCCAGCCGCCCTTGAAGTAGTCGCGCGTCTGACGCGCCTGGAAGTAGACCGGCCGGTCCACCTCGCCCTCCACCGGCTCGAAGTGCCACGACATGTGAATGGAGCTGAAGTGCACGTCGGCGAGCTTCGCCCAGCGCGGGATGTCCCAGCCCAGGCTCGGCTGGTTGAGGAAGAGCTGGTGGCTGCCGGTGAGGATGGGATGGTCGGGGTCGGCCTCGCGGATGATGCCGATCGCGACAGCGGCCCGTCGGAGACTGCGGTCGGTCGCGAAGCGGTAGCGGTCGCGCTGCGCGCCGTAGTTCAGCCGGGCGTTGGAGGCGCCGTTGATCGACGCGCGTCCCTCGGGAAGGCGCGCTACCGTCCACGCCTCGTCGAACGACGTCACGACGGGTCCGGCCTCGGGGTAGAGATTCCACGCGGCGTCGAGCGCCTCCACCGTCCCGTAGCGCTCGCGCAGCCAGCGCGCGAAGCGCTCGCCGTCTTCGGGCGACACGAGGTCGAGCTCCGCGGGACCCGGCTCGCCGAAGCCGCCCCAGGCGAGAAGCGCATCTGCGTCGCAGTAGCGGCTCACGGCCGGTTCGAGGAGGACCGCGAGCGTCTCCCGGTAGCGCGGATCGTCCGACGCAAGCGCTTCGAACTCGTCGCGCGACAGGCCCAGCTTTGCGAGCGCGCGGTCGTCGGGCTCGCGCTGGTCGTTCAGGTGGAGGATGACGCGGATGCCGGCACGGTCCGCCGCCTCGAGCCACGCGTCTGCGATCGAATAGTCGATCGACCCGTCGCCCGCGTACTCCACGGCGAAGTTGTGGCAGCGCACCGCGTCAAAACCCGTCTCCGCGATGCGGCGAAACTCGGCTTCGAGCTCGTCGGCGTCCCGGCAGCCCGGTCGCCAGTAGACGACCGCGTGGAACATCGCTCGCTCGGCGCGCAGGCGCTCCTGCATGGGGGTCACCATCATTCCTTCACGCTCCCGATCACGATTCCCTTCACGAAGTGCCGCTGGAGGAAGGGGTAGACGACGATGATGGGGATCGTCGCGAGGAAGAGCTGCGCTGCGCGGAGCGTCTCCTGGTTGAAAAACTGGATGAGGTTCTCAGCTCCCTGCTCGAGGAGCTGCGCGAGATTCTGGTTGACGATCTGACCGTAGAGGTAGGTCTGCAGCGGATACTGTTTGGGATCGTTGAGATAGATGAGACCGTCGAACCACGTATTCCAGTGCTTGAGCAGCGCGAAGAGCGTGAGCGTCGCGAGCGCAGGCCGCGCGATCGGTACGGCGATGCGCCACATGATCTGGAACGGTGTCGCCCCGTCGATGAGCCCCGCCTCCTCGAGCGCGCGCGGCTGACTTCGGAAGAAGTTCATGAGGATCACGACGCTCCAGACCGGCACCGCCGTGGGGAGGATGAGCGCCCAGAACGAGTTCAGGAGGCCGACCGCTCGAACGACCATGTACGTGGGGATGAGCCCCGCGTTGAAGTACATCGTGATGATGACGAACGACATGATCGGATTGCGGTACTTCAGCCTGCGGGGAGACTGAGCCATAGGATACGCGACGATCATCGTGAGCGCCATATTCACCACCGTCCCGACCGAAGTTCGAAGGATGGAGACGCCGGAGGCCCGGAAGAACGCCGTGTCCTGAACGAGCTGCTCGTAGCTCGCAAGCGTGGGCCGAACCGGCCACAGCGAGACGAGTCCGCCACCCACCGCGGACGCGTCGCTGAACGACACGGCCGCGAGATGGATGACCGGGAGGAGACAGCTGAGCCCCACGAGACTCAGTACCACCAGATTGACCGTATCAAATACCCTTGAGCCGAGCGTGCGATCCTGAACCATCATGGCAGCACCCTCAAAAGACCTGGTAGTTGGCGAATCGCTTCGCCGCGTAGTTGGATGCGAAAACGAGCGTGGTGCCCACGACCGACTTCACGAGTCCCACGGCAGTCGCCAGACTGTATCGGGCCTGCTGCAGGCCGTACCGGTAGATCCACGTATCTATGATGTCGCCCGTCTCGTAGACCGCCGGGTTGTAGAGCACGAGCACCTGCTCGAACCCGGCCTCGAGGATCTGCCCCAGAGAAAGGACCGCGAGCAGAAAGATCGTGGTCGTGATTCCCGGGATCGTGATGTACCAGATCTGTTTCAACCGGCCCGCACCATCGATGACCGCCGACTCGTACAGACCCGGATCGATGCTCGTCAGAGCCGCGAGATAGACGATGCTTGCGAAGCCGAAGTCCTGCCACACGTCGGTCGCGATGATCGTAGGTCGGAACCAGGCGTTGCTGCCCAGGAAGTAGATGGGATCGATACCGATCACGCCGAGCGCGCGGTTTACGAGTCCCACCCGGGAGAGCATCGTGATGAAGACTCCGCCGAGGATGACCCATGAGAGGAAGTGCGGCAGGTAGCTCACCGTCTGGATGGTTCGCTTGACGAAGACGTGCCGCAGCTCGTTGAGCAGCACCGCGAACGTGATGGCGACGAGTTGCCTGAACACGATCTTTCCTACCGAGATGATGATCGTGTTTCGGGCAACGCGTTCCAGATCGCGCAGGCTGAGCAGGAAGCGGTAGTTCTCGAGTCCGATCCACGGCGAACGCGTGAAGCCGAGACCGGGGTTGAAGTCCTGGAAGGCCATCACCAGGCCGTAATACGCGACGTAGTTGAAGATGAACAAGAGCACGACGCCCGGGATCACCATCAGATAGTACGGACGGTTGTAAACGATCTCCTGGATGAACGATCGTCCTGCTGCGCTCGTAGGAACCCTGTTTTTCATAGCATACCTCGCGCAAGAAGACCGACGCGGCCGCAGAGCGGCCGCGTCGGACAGCGTGGCTGAACCTCAGGTTGCTACTGAATCGAGCTCCACCACTCGTTGACTTCGGCGGCCAGCTCTTCGCCACCAGCCTCACGCCACTCATCCTCGAAGTCGTCGAACGCGCTTACGGGAAGCTCGCCCATGATGATCTTGGAGATCGTCTCTACCTCGAGATCGCGCAGGAAGCCCCACACACGCTCGTGCACCGGTCCCGGGACCGCAGCCTGAAACTGGTCGGTGAACGCGTCGTCGGCGGACTCGACGACGTTGCGAAGCGCGTTGATGTACTCGGGCTTGTTCTGGAAGATCTGTAGATCCCGATAGATCTCGTACGGTACCTCGTCGAACGCTTCGTCGAGCCGATCCGGCCAGCCCTGGTCGTAATACTCGACCATCTCCGTATAGCGGAAGGGGTTATTCAGACTCCACGCGAGCTGAAACTCACGATCCGGCATGGGAACGACCCGCCCCTGGTCGTCGACCTGGAAGTACTTGCCCAGCGCGTACTCGCTCTCGAGGACTCCAGGCCCGGGCGTGCGAATGGTTTCGAACCTCGTGTTGAAGTACTCGATGATGCGGTCGAGATGCTCGAACTGAGAACCGAAGACACGGCCGGGACCCCCGACGATGGGCGTATTGAACGACTTTGCGTCGCCGTTCGGCCCCTCGGGCAGCGGATACGACTTCCACTCGGCATCCGCGACGTTGTTGAACGTATCGGGATGCGGCCAGTCGGGGTTCCACGGTGAGCCGTAGTACATGCCGAGCGTCCCGGCGCCGACCATCTGCGCAAGCGCCTGCTCATTCTGCGTCACGAAGTCGACGTTGACGATCCCTTCCTCGTACCACGTGTTGAGCTCCGCAAGCGCCGCTTTGGCGTCGCCCTCGAAGAGCGGGTAGACGAGCTCACCGTCGTCGCCCTCAACCCAGATGCCCTTGAGCCAGGTGCCCGGCATGGCGCCGTACGCGCCGAAGAACGGGTCGAGCGACGCCATCCACGACATGATCGAGTTGTCGAATCCGAAACCTGTCGTGTCGTCCTGACCGTTCCCGTCAGGGTCGTCGAAGGTGAACGCGCGCGCGACCTCGTACATCTCCTCAATCGTCCTTGGCGCCTCGAGATCGAGCGCGTCGAGCCAGTCCTGCCTAATCCAGAGCGACTTGTTGTCCTGGTAGAGGAACTTTGGTTGCGGGATGCTGTAGTTCTTCCCGTCGACCTCCGTAGCGTCCCACAGGACGTTGTCCTGCACGTTGATGCGGTTCTTGAAGTAGTCGTTCGCAAGCCGATCGAACGTCGGTTTGACTTCGAGCAGGTGTCCGGCCTCGGCGAAGTCCCGATACATCGTCACGTTCGAGATGCCGAAGTAATCAGGAACCTCACCGCTCAACACCGAGAGGTTGAGCTTCTGCTCGTAGTCACTGCCGCTGCCCTGCATGATCCAGAGATACTCGACGTCGATACCCAGCTCCTCACGCAGATACTCGGTGAAGGCGTTCGACTCGGTCGTGTCGCCGCCGTAGTAACGAATACTACCTCCCACGTTGTCGACCGTCGTTACGGTGATGACGTCGTCGCCGTCATCCGCCCGCCCTTCGGCCTCCATCTGACCGGTCGCCCCGAGCAGCCCGACGACCAGGACGAAGAGGACAGCCACGAGCCATGCTCGTCGTACCATCATATCTAACCTCCCTGAAACGATGTGTGTGCCATCAGTATGGGAGCGGTCGGAGGATCGCGAAACCATAAGAATCGCAGACAGAGTGTACGGATTCGACGCCACCCGCATCTGGAGAAAGTATGCTTTCGCAGGAATTCCTACCGCGACTCCTGGTACGCACGCGGCGTCATCCCGTGGAACCGCTTGAACTGCCGCGTGAAGTAGTAGGGGTACGCGTATCCGACACGCTCGGCGACCTCCTTGATGGTGACACCGCGCTCGTCTCGCATGATCTCCACCGCCCGCGCGACGCGCGCCTCGTTGAGGTGGTCGTTGAAGTGTTTGCCGCTGTGCTCGGAAATGAGCTGGCCAATGTAGTACCGATTCAGGCCGAACTCCTCCTCGAGGTCGAGAAGCTGCAGGTTGCGGTCGCCGCAGTTCGCGTGGATGTAGTCGACGAGTTTCTTCACGAGCGCGGTCCGAGAGGCGCTCCGGTGTCGGCCCTGCGCCTCGATCGTGCGCCGGACGAGCTCGATCAGCATGTCGCGCACCTCGTCGATGCTCGCCGCGTGGCGGACGTCGTATTCGCGCGAGAGCGCCTCTACCTCGTCGTCGCCGAGCTCGTGCTCGTAGAGATACCGGTGCAGCGCGTGCACGAGGCGAAGGCGAAGGTAGTCGATCTCCCTGTCTCCCAGGCGCTCGGCGACGATCTGGTCGAGCATCTCGTTGAGGACCGTGAGACTGCCCTCCTCATCCCCGGACTGCAGCCGCTCGATCAGAAGCCGCTCCTGCTCGTACGGGTACCGGTACCGCCGGGCGGCCAGCGAGGCGAGGCTCGCTGCGCTGACAACGCGCCGACCCAGGGTGAGCCGGTACTCCAGCGCCGCCTGCGCCTGTTCGTACGACTTCACCAGATCGCGCACGCCGGCAACCGGCGCTCCCACCCCCACGGACATCCGGTCCCGGATCACTTCCGGCGCCGCGCCAAGAAGGCCGAGAAACGGCGCCTCGAGATCCGCGACCGGAGCGTCCACATCGAGTGGAACGGCCATGCCGTACTGGTCGCGGCTGACGAGCACGTGGAACCCCCTGGTCTGCCCGTCGATGCGCTCGCCCAGCAAGCGCTCCACGACCGTGGTCGCCTCTAGCCGCCGTTGCTCGGTCAGATCGCGCGTCTCGAGGAGGAGCACCGCCGCCACGGTAGACTCCCCGACGACGGGAACTTCGTTGAAATCGATACGCTCGCGAAGCTGAGTCTCGTCGCCCACGTTCCCTGCGAACAGGTCGCGGAGCAGCTCCTTGCGGCGCTCCGGAAGAAGCCGCTCGTACTCGGCCTGCAGCCACTCGTTCTCCGACATGAGCGAGGAGAGGTAGCGGTCGAGCGCTGCGATACCACCGGCTTCGGCGCCGGCGTCGTCGAGCGAGACCCGCGCGAGGAGGCGGTCGAGAGGCTGCAACGAGCGGAGCACGAGCAGGACGAAGCCGCCGAACACGAGCGCGGCGATCGCGAAGCTGATCGCCGCGAACGATGCCGTCGCCTCGAAGGCGCCGGCGACGTCGGCCGCCCCCAGGTCGAGCACGAAGACCCGGTCGAAGCTGCGCGATCGCGCGGTCGCGCGAACCGGCCGGGACAGCAGCGTTCCCCGCGCGTCCTCTGCAACCTCGTCGAGCTCTGCGGGGGATGCGATGCGGAACTCGTGCTCGGCCGCACCCGGAGCCTCCGCCGCGAGCGCGCGCTTGAGCCTGTGGAAATCGAAGTTGATCATGATCGCCGCGTGGCGCACCGGATCGGGGACGCGAACAACCACCGAAGTAAGGAGGCGCTCGTTTGAGAATCGCCGGAGAACCCGCTCGGGCCAGAGCGCGACGCCTCTGACCGAGCGCATGTGAGGTACCGCTTCGTGATCGTAGAACGCACCGGAGGCCTGGAACTCGCCGCTCTCCGTCGAGAAGCCGCGGTCGCCCGGCGTGAGAAGCGCGTACGCGGAGACCGAATGATCCGCGACGGCCAGGATCTCCGAAAGACCATTCAGGAGCGCGACGCGGTGCTCGTAACTCCCGTTGTACCCGAGGAGCGCGTCCCGAAACACGCCCGGGCGTTCGGAGGAGACGAGCGCCTCGCGGATCGTCGATTCGAGGAGACTGTCGTACTCCGCGCGGACCAGGTCGACAATCGCCTGCGCGACGCCTTCGAGCTCCTCGCGATAGGCGGCGTACGATCTGACCAGATAGAAACCGGTGTTCGCGACGAGGTACACGACGACGAGAATGAGCGCACCGCCAAGCAGCCGACGATGCAGACGACTCGAACGCACCCACTCATTGTGCAGCCGATCGTCGGCTCGCGCAAGCACCGTCCGCCCCGAACTCCTTGTGCCGGTCCCGACCCGTGCATATCATCGTGCGGAATCGAACGCTGCGACGAGACATCATGGCAGTCCCGAAGATCACGAAGATCGAGGTCGGCGGTTTCACCTGGAGCGTGAAGGGCATCATTCACACGCAGGCGTACCATTTCGATCCGGACAGCACGCTCTCCTTCGACGGCCGATCGCTTCACATCCACACCGAAACCGGCGCCTCCGGCCACGGTTCAGCCGCGCGACCCCCTCGCCGCCCAGTCGACGTACAGCGTCGAGCTCCACCCGTAGTCGTGGATCGACTGGTGGATCCACTCCTCCGGGTCGGACGAGCCCTTGCGCAACAGACGTGGGGGGTCGACGACGTTCTCGTCGTCGTAGTACTCGAAAATGCACCCGTGCCTCGCGTACTGTTCCTCGATCACCGTCATGGTCCGATCGATGAGCTCGCACGCCTCGACCTCGTACC
>CAZVEF010000084.1:0-10370 GCA_964625715.1 uncultured Spirochaetaceae bacterium
TGCACTCCGGGCACTTCTCCAAGCCGTTCAGGCGGCTGATGGGCACCACGTGCGGCCTCTCCTGGCGCGAAGACGGCGCACACGAGCGGCTCTGGGTGACCGATCCGACCCACCCCATCGCCGCAGGGATCGATCGGTACTTCGAAGTCCCCGAGACCGAGATGTACGGCGAGTTCTTCGACGTTCCCACCCCCGACGAACTCGTCTTCGTGAGTTGGTTCGCCGGCGGCGAGGTCTTCCGAAGCGGCATGGTCTGGAAGCGCGGTCGCGGTCGGATCTTCTACTTCCGACCCGGGCACGAGACCTTCCCCATCTACTACCAGCCGGAAGTCCTCAAGGTGATCGAGAACGCGTGCCTCTACCTCGCCCCGCGCGACACCGCGAGCGTGACCGGCATCGGCGCGGCGCCGCAGGCGAAGGTCTCACCGGAGGCGAGTCGCGGGTAGCGCGGCCGCCTACAGCGGCATCGTGGGGATTCCGAGCTTCTTCAGCTTGGGCGCGATGATGAGCCGGCAGTACCCGGCGTTCGGGTTCTTCTCGAAGTAGTCCTGGTGATACGCCTCCGCCGGGTAGAACGCACCGAGCGGCTCGATCTGCGTTACGACCCTGGCGGAAAGCTCACGCTCCACCTCATCGCGGATGCGTTCGGCCGCCTGCCGCTGCTCGTCGTTCTCGTAGAGCACGATCGACCGGTACTGCGTCCCAACGTCGTTGCCCTGGCGGTTGAGCGTCGTGGGGTCGTGCGACGCAAAGAAGCGGCGCAGGACCTCCTCCACCGTGATCACGTCAGGGTCGAACCCGACCCTGACGACCTCGGCATGACCGGTGCGACCGGTACACACCTCTTCGTAGGTCGGGTTCTTCGTATCGCCACCGGCGTAGCCGGATGTCACGTCGGTAATGCCGTCTATCCGCTTGTACACGGCTTCGATGCACCAGAAGCATCCGCCGCCGAGCGTTATCGTCTGCGTAGCCATAGCAACTCCTGGGGCTCAAGATACTGGTCCGGCCGGCTCGCCTGCTACCCCGCCGGCGTGCTCGTGGTACGATGCGCAGCGAATGCGCTCGACTTCGCCCCACGCGACAACGGTTCTCTCCACGTACGAACGGCTCGCCTTTCTCGACGGGGTCCGACGGGAGAGCCTGGGCGGCTCGGCCCAGCCCGACGACACGGCGAGCCGACCCCGGCTTTCCTCGCCGCGGCGCCCCGGGGACGCCCGACGGCGAGTTGACGCTGGAGGCGGCCTTCCGGATATTCGGAGGGACATGAAGCTCGCTCCCATCGAAGACGATGTCGTAACCGCCCATCTCGAGGAGATCGCGGCGGACGGCATGGACATATTCCTGATCAGCGATTCCAACTATCGGGGTGCCGTGCTGCACGCCACGCGGATGATAAACCAGATGCGCGCCAATCACGAGCTGGGCATCCTCGAGACACTCATGCTCGGCCACTCGTACATGGCGGCCGGCCTGCTGACCTCGCTCGTCAAGGGCAACGACCGCATCGTGCTCACGATCGACTGCGAGGGACCGGTGCGCGGCGTCGCGGTCGAATCGAACGCGCACGGCGAGGTGCGCGGGTACCTGCGACGCCAACCGATCCCGGTCGAGGGACCGGTCGAGAGTTTCGACCTCGCCCCGTACATCGGCGAGGGAACGCTGAGCGTCACCCGCCATCTCGAGATGGCGCGCAACCCCTTCTCCGGGCACGTGAGGCTGGTCTACAGCAACCTCGCGAAGGACCTCGCCAACTACTTCGTCGTCTCCGAGCAACTGCCCACCGCGGTGAGCCTCAGTATCCAGTTCGACCGTCAGGGACGCGTGAGCGGGGCCGGAGGGCTGTTCATCCAGTCGATGCCCGGAGCCGATCGCTCCGGCGGCGCCGAGCTCGAGGACCGGGTGAAGGAGCTGCCGTCGCTCGGCTCACGCTTCGCCCAGGGCGATACTCCGGCGCATATCATCAACACGTACTTCAGCGAGTTCACGCCTGACGTGATCGGCACGCGTTCGATCGAGTTCAGCTGCCACTGCAGCCGCGAGGTCTACGCCGACTACCTCGCGTCGCTTCCGAACGACGAACTGGACGACATTCGTGAGAACGGCCCGTTCCCGCTCAGGATAACGTGTCACAACTGCGGCTCTACGTACGTCTATGAACGGGGGGAAGTCGAGCGCATCATCGACGGAAGGAACAACGGGCATGGGTGAGCCCGGACACGCGGCGCACGGCGGCACTTCGCCCCGGCGCCTCCGCGACGCGACCCGGCCCGACGTAGTACACTGGTGAGGTGGCTACCGATCCCCTCCAGCACCTGTCGATAGCCGGCCTGCGGTCGCTCGACGGACTCGTGGCCGACTCGTCGTCGATCATCTACGCGAACAAGGCCGGCTTCCTGCTGCCGCTCGCGCAGACGGTCACGCTCACCGCCCCGCCGGGTGTATTCGAGGAGCTCGGCGAACGGATCCCCTCCGAGGCGGGCCTGCAGTACCTCGAACGCATCAGGGACAACGAGACGGTCTACAAGGGCTACAAGGTTGACGCGCAGGTCATCGTCGCTGCGGGACAGATGCAGCTGCCGGTGCTCAGCGACGACCTCGGACTCCTCGGGCGCGCCGCCGAGCACGAGATCGCAGGGTTCACGATTCGCGCGATGCTCGAGCTGCTGCTGCTGCGCGAGCGCATCGACCTTGAAACCTACACCCGATTCAAGCGATCATTGTCTGAGCTGGTGCGCTACGCGGTTCCGCTCTACGTCGCCGCCGAAGAGCTGCACTGGCAGATCAGAAAGGAGATTGGATAATGGAGTACCGAAAGCTGGGAACGAGCGACCTCAACGTCTCTGCAATCGCCTTCGGCGCGTGGGGCATCGCCGGCGGTTCCATGTGGGGCGAGCAGGACGAAGCCGACAGCATAGACGCGCTGAACGCCGCCGTCGACGCCGGCATCACCTTCATCGACACCGCCGAGGCCTACGGCGGCGGCTACTCGGAAGAGGTGATAGGCAGGGCGCTCGGCACGCGCCGTGGCGAGATCACGCTCGCTACGAAGGTATCGCCCGCGAATCTCGCGCCGGCCGACCTGCGCGCCTCCTGCGAGGCGTCGTTGAGCCGCCTGCAGACCGACCACGTCGACCTCTACCAGATCCACTGGCCCACCGACGACGTGGATCCGGACACGGTCGTAGAGACGCTTTCAAGGCTGCGAGACGAGGGCAAGATCCGCTACGTGGGCGTGTCGAACTTCGGGCCGGGCGACCTCGCACCCTACCCGAAGAACCTCTTCGTGAGCAATCAGCTCGCCTACAGCATCGCCTTCCGCGCGATCGAGTACTCACTCGTGGGAGCGTCGATGGAGCGCGGCATGTCGATCATCACCTACAGCTCGCTGCTGCACGGCGTGCTTACCGGGAAGTTCGCAAACGCCGACGAAGTCCCGGAGGGCCGGGCGCGAACACGGCACTTTTCGGGCAGCCGGCCGCAGGCGCGCCACGGAGAAGCCGGGCACGAGCAGACGCTCTTCGCGCTCCTCGACGACATGCGAACGATCGCAGAAGAGGCCGGCTTGAGCGTACGCGAGGTCGCGATGCTCTGGGTGCTCGCGCAGAAGGGCGTCGCAACGATCCTCGCCGGATCGCGCACGGCCGCGCAGGCCGAGTCGAACGCCACGGTCGCCGACAAGAGACTCGCCCCCGAGCACATCGAACGCCTGACAAAGGCGAGCGAGCCGCTGAAGACCGCGATGGGCCCGAACCCCGACATGTGGAATGCCGGCAGCCGGGTCAAGTTCGCGTGAGATGAGATCCGTGCAGCGCGCCCGGTGTGCTTGCGAGCCGGGCGGGCACTTCGTATGATGGTGGCATGAAGGGCGACATCGTCAACGTCGAACAGCACCATCGTCGCGCCGCCCGTACGATCGTCGACCGGCTCGAGGCGGAGATCCGAGCGCACTCGCGGCCTTACACGATCACCGTCGCCGGCGAGAGCGGCAGCGGCAAGTCGGAGACCGGCAAGGCGATCGACGAGGAGTGCTCGGCGCGCGGACTCGAGGCGTACGTGTTCCAGCAGGACGACTACTTCCGCCTGCCGCCCAAATCGAACGACCGCAAGCGACGCGAGGACATCGCCTGGGTCGGCGTGGGTGAGGTGCGTCTCGACCTGCTCGACGAGCATCTCGCCGCGGCGCGCGAGCGGTCGAGCAGCGTAGTCAAACCACTCGTCGACTACGACGCGGATTCGATCGGCGAGGAAACCGCAGACCTCTCGGGCATCGACGTCGCGATCGCCGAAGGCACCTACACCACCCTGCTGCACAACGTCGACTGCCGCGTGTTCATCGCGCGCACGCGAGTCGACACGCTCGAGAGTCGCAAGCAGCGCGCGCGCGAGCACATCGAACCCTTTCTCGAACACGTGCTCGAGATCGAACACGGCATTATCGCTCCGCATCGGGAGAAGGCCGATGTCATCATCTCGAACGACTACGAGGTCTCCTTCGTTGACCGATAGCGGCACCGACCGGTCGGGAGGTGACGGAACGTGAGCCGCCGCGATCGACTCATCGACTACCTCGCGCGCTTCGTCACCGCCGAGCGCCGTGCGCGCATGCACGCCGTACTCGCCGAGCGAACGCGCTATCTCACCGTCGCCGTTGAGGACATCTACCAGCCGCACAACGCGAGCGCGGTGCTGCGCACCTGCGACTGTTTCGGCGTGCAGGACGTCCACATCATCGAGAACCGGAACGAGTACCGTCTCAACCCCGGGGTGGAGCTGGGCACCGCGCAGTGGCTTACGCTGCATCGCTACCGCGACGGTGGGGACAACACACCGGCCGCGATCGACTCGCTGCGCGCGGCCGGCTACCGCGTCGTCGCGACGACACCGCACACGAACCAGGTGGCGCTCGAACAGTTCGACCTGCGCGCCGGGCCGATCGCGCTGCTGTTCGGAAACGAGCTCGACGGCTTGAGCGACACCGCGCTCGAAGCGGCCGACGAGCACCTCGTCATTCCCATGTACGGGTTCGTGGAGAGCTTCAACATCTCGGTGTCCGCGGCAATCGTCCTGCACCACCTCGCGCACTCGCTGCGCACCAGCGACCTCGACTACCGGCTCGACGAGGAAGAGCGGCGCGACATAGAGCTCGCCTGGCTTCGATCGAGCATCACCCGGGTCGAGGCGCTCGAGCGCGAGTTCGCCGAGGAGCAGCCGTGATCCGAATCGGCGCCCACGTGAGCATCGCCGGCGGCGTGCACACCGCCCCCGAGCGCGCGATCGAGCTCGAGGCGAACGCGATGGGCATCTTCACGAAGAACCAGCGACAGTGGAACGCGAAGCCGCTCGAGGTCGCAGATATTCGGGCCTTCGGCCGGGCGCTCGCCAGGTCGGGAATCCGGCAGGAACACGTCGTCATCCACGCGAGCTACCTCATCAATATCGGGAATCCCGATCCGGCCAGGCGACGGAAGTCTCTCGACGCGCTCCTCGACGAGTGCGTTCGCGCCGAGCAGCTCGGGCTCACGCTCGTGAACTTCCATCCCGGCAGCGGAATGGGCGAGATCGGCGAGGAGGAGACGCTCGATCTCATCGCCGAGGGCGTCGTTTCGGTCCTCGAGCGGACCTCGACCGCGGTGGTCGTCCTCGAGGTCACCGCCGGAGAGGGAGCGCACGTGGGCTACCGCTTCGACCACATCGCACAGATCATCCGACGCGCCGGATCGCCCGAGCGGCTGCGCGCGTGCATCGACTCGTGTCACATCTACGCCGCCGGCTACGACGTGCGGAGCACGGACGCGTACGCGGCGACGATGGAGGAGTTCGAGCGCACGGTCGGGTTCGACCGGCTCGCGGCGATCCACCTCAACGACTCGATGACCGCGCTCGGCAGCCGGCGCGACCGGCACGAGCGCATCGGCATGGGCGAGATTGGCCTCGAAGGGCTCGCGAACTTCGTCGGCGACGGCCGGCTCGCCGACGTTCCGTTCGTGCTCGAGACAACCGAGCCCGACCTCTGGAAGGACGAGATCGCGCTGCTTCGGGCGATCGCGGAGGGGTCCGTCGACCCCGCTACCGCGGAACCACCGGCGCTGCGACGCGGAAAGGAGACCTGATGGCGCGTGCGAAGACCTACGAACGGCAGGAGGTCGTCGGCCTCGAGTACCAGGGGAACGGAATCGTGAAGCCCGAAGGCCGCGTCGTCTTCGTGGAGGGCGTGCTGCCCGGCGAGGTCGTAGACGTCCGGGTCACGCGGAGGAAGAAGGGAGTCGCCTTCGCCGTGCCCACCGCGTTCCACGAGACCTCGCCGCGGCGCGTCGAGCCGTTCTGCCCGCACTTCGCCGACTGCGGCGGCTGCACGTGGCAGTACCTCGGCTACGAGGACCAGCTGCGCTACAAGGAGCGGTTCGTCGCAGAGGTGCTCGAGCGCATCGGCGGCGTTGCGCACCCGGCGTCGTTTCCCATCATCGGCTGCGGGAACGATCGGTACTACCGGAACAAGCTCGAGTTCTCCTTCTCGCCCATGCGCTGGATCACCGAGCGCGAGATCGCCGACGGCGAGGAGATTCCCGACCGCCGCGCGCTCGGCTTCCACGTCAAGGGCCGCTTCGACCGCGTCCTCGACGTCGAGACCTGCTTCCTTCAGCGAGACCCGTCGAACGCGATACGCACCGAAGCACGGCGCATCGCGCGCGACCACGACTACTCGTTCCACGACCCGGCCGAGCACACCGGCCTGCTGCGCAGTCTCATCATCCGCACAACCGAAGGCGGCGAAGTGATGGTGATCCTCGTGATCGGCGAAGAGCGTCCGGAGGTGGCGGCGACGCTTCTCGGCGAGCTCATGGAGGCCGTGCCGGAGATCACATCGGCCCACTACATCGTCAACCCGACGCGTAACGACGACATTGGACCGCACCCGGCATTGCACGTCGCCGGTACGCAGACGATCCACGAACGATGCGGCCATCTGCGCTTCGCGATCCACCCGAAGAGCTTCTACCAGACCAATTCCAGACAGGCCGAGCGGCTCTACACGGTCGTGCGCGAGTGGCTCGACGCGCGGGAGTCCGACACGCTGCTCGACCTCTACTGCGGCATCGGGAGCATCGGGCTCTTCCTCGCCGACCGCGTCGGGCGCGTTGTAGGCGTCGAATACGTGGAGGACGCAGTCGATCGGGCGCGGGAGAACGCAGGCTTGAACGGCTGCTCGAATGCCGAGTTCCACGCCGGGGACGTGCGCGAGATCCTCGCGTCGACCGGCCGCTCGGGAGCGAAGCTTCCTGAACCGGACCTCCTCGTGCTCGACCCACCGCGCGCCGGCGTCCACCCGGACGTGATCCGCGAGCTCCTGCGGCTGCGGCCCAGGCAGATCGTCTACGTGAGCTGCAAGCCGTCCACGCAGGCGCGCGATCTCGCGATGCTCGCCGACGAATACGACATCGCCGGCGTGCAGCCGGTTGATATGTTCCCGCAGACCTTCCACATTGAGAGCGTCGTCGACCTGAGGCGAAGGGAGGGCGCATGAGACATGTCATCATCACCGGGGCCTCGAGCGGGCTCGGAGCGGCGCTCGCCCGTACGCTGCTCTCCCCGCACACGAGCCTGTTCTGCGTCTCGCGCTCGCTGAACGAGGAGCTCATCAACGAGTCGAGCGTCGCCGGGGTCCCGCTTCACTGGATTCAGGCCGATCTGGCCGAGACGCTGAGCATCGAGGCGTTCATGGGGTCGATCGCCGATCGCATCGGCGTCAACGAACCCGAGACGGTCGCGCTCATCAACAACGCGGCGGTCCTCACGCCGCTCGGCGAGATCGGCACGGGGGCCGCGGACGAGCTGCAGCGAGCGGTCCACGTCAACCTCATCGCGCCGGTGATCCTCACGCACAGCTTCGTCCGCCACTTCGGCTCGTACCGCTGCCGCCGAACGGTGATCAACGTCTCATCCGGTGCGGGGACCTCGCCCATGCCCGGGCTCTCCACCTACTCCACGACGAAGGCCGCGCTCAACATGTTCACGCGCGCGGCGGCCGCCGAGCACGGCACGGACGACCCGAGGGCGCCGTTCCGCTTCTATGCGGTGTCCCCGGGAACCGTCGACACCGGCATGCAGGAGGCGTTGCGCGCCGCCGGTCCCTCGGTCGTGCCGAACCACGGGATCTACGTCGGATGGAAGGAGTCCGGCGCGCTCGTCCAGCCGGCCGCGGCGGCCCGCGCGGTTGCGTCGCTCATCGACCGCGACGACGTCCCCAACGGCGCCTACGTCCACCGAAGCGAGCTCGACGGGGAGGCACGATGACCGACGAACAGAAGCAGAAGCTCGAGCGGATCGTGGGCGAGGCGATCGCGCGCGTAGATCCGTACGACATGATCCGCAACGCGGTCACGCTCGACGGATCGACGCTCAACATTGACACGGAGAGCGTCCACGACTCGCTCGACCTCGATGCGTTCGAGCGTATTACGGTCATCGGCGCGGGCAAGGCAGGCGCACCCATGGCTCGCGCGCTCGAAGAGCTACTCGGCGACCGGATCACCGGCGGCACGGTGAGCGTCAAGGAAGGCCACGTGGAAGAGCTTTCCCGCGTGGAGCTCGTCGAGGCGGGGCACCCCATCCCGAACGATGCGAGCGTGCACGCCGGCCGGCGGATCCTCGAGCTCGCCGGCGAGGCGGACCGGGGGACCCTCGTCTTCACCGTGATCTCCGGCGGAGGCTCTGCGCTGCTCGCCGCACCGCTTTCAACGGACGTGGACGGCGAACGGATCTCGCTCACGCTCGCTCAGATGCAGCAGACAACGCAGGCGCTCCTCGACAGCGGGGCGACGATCCACGAGGTGAACGCGGTCCGCAAGCACCTGTCGGCGATCAAGGGAGGTCGCCTCGCAGAAGCGCTCGCCCCTGCCCACTCGATCAGCCTCATTCTCTCCGACGTCGTCGGCGACGATCTCGACTCGATCGCCTCCGGGCTGACCGTAGCGGACCGTTCAACCTACGGTGAGGCGCTCGCCTACGTAGACCGCTACCGCATCCGCGATCGGCTTCCCGACCAGGCCCTCCGTCTGCTCGAAGCAGGCGCCGCAGGCAGAGTCGCCGAGACGCCTTCACCGCAGAGCGAGGCGTTCCGGCTCGTGCGCAACGTCCTCGTCGGGACCAACTACCAGGCCTTGCTCGCCGCGGCCGAGACGGCCCGTTCGCTCGGATACGAGGCGGTGCTCCTCACCTCTCGGCTCACCGGAGAGGCGCGCGAGGCGGCGCGCTTCCTCGCGTCGGTGATCGCGGAGGTCCGGACGCACGACCGTCCTGCCGCGCCACCGACCTGCATCCTCTGCGGCGGTGAGACGACCGTAACCGTCCGAGGCGGCGGGAGCGGCGGGCGCAACCAGGAACTCGCGCTCGCCATGGTCGAGGAGATGGGCAGCCACCCCGATCTCTACGAGAATACCGCCTTCGTGTCCGCAGCGACCGACGGCACCGACGGCCCGACCGACGCGGCCGGCGCCTTCGCCTCGCCCGGCATCGCAAGGCGCGCGGCGGAAGCCGGGCTCGATCCGGCCGGTTTCCTTGCCGAAAACGACTCGTATCGTTTCTTTGATGGTATCGGCGAGCTGCTGCGCACGGGGCCCACGAACACCAACGTGTGCGACATCCAGGTGGCGCTCGTCGACGAGTCGTAAGAGCCGGAGGAACCGTGTCGATCTATCGTGTGCACTTCAACTGGAAAGAGAAGGAGCTCGTGCTCCGGGCGCGGGGTCTCGACCTCACCCATCCCTACTTCGTCTCGATCACCGATATCGTCTTTCCCGACACGAAGAAGATTATCATCGATCCATCGGAGGACGAGGTCCGGCGCACCTTCGGGAAGGCGGACCATCTGATGATCCCGTTCCAGACCGTGAGCCTGATCGAGGAGTACAAGGACGGCGAGCCCGAACAGGGTGCGGTCGTGCGCGACTTCCGCGTAATCGAGGAGGACGGCGAGCCCGAGCCGGAGCCCGACGGTCGCGATGGCCCATTCGACGACGATGACTGAGGCAAAATGACCCATCTCACGCCGCCGCGGTCGAGTGCTCGGCTACGTCGTTGTGAGGGAAGAATTTATGCCGATACAATCTGGCACGCTCGTTGCTTACTTGGTGGTGTGAAGGCAACTACCACGCTCCAGACGATCCTACTCGCTGCAGCGCTGTTCGGGGTGGCGCTGCTGACCGGCTGGCAGCTCGTCGGCACGTGGGCGCTGATCCTGCTGTTGGGTTTCCTCGCCGCCGTGGGTATGTCGTTCCTGCGGACCGAGCCGGGTCTGCAGCTGCGCGGCGCGCGCCCCATCCACCCCTACGAGGCGCCGGCGCTTTTCGACACGGTCGAGGCACTCTCGC
>CAZVEF010000085.1:0-10297 GCA_964625715.1 uncultured Spirochaetaceae bacterium
TGCCAAGAGTGTTCGTCGCATGCGTCTCTCCTTTGACGTTTTTGCCCCCAAGCACGGGGGTGTCGTGCAGAATATCACGCTATGCATCGGAAGTGCAATATTATTAACACCTTACCTTAATTATAAGCATTTCAGTAGCAATCCTATTCAACAAATCTATTTCACGAACTCACTATCGTAATCTGGCCTCGTGCAGCTCACTCCGTTGGCACGGCCAAACGTAGAGAGAGTGTTCGCCGGTGGTTGACACGAAGTGACATTGTCGTAGACTTGGAGATAATCATGCACCGTGGTCACACGGTTGCATGCTCCCCTTTCGTCGGCGAGATTCCTCAGCCGTTCGGCGAAGGCCGGAACATCGTCGACGGAACATCCCACTCTCCCTTCAGGACTGCTACTCTTGCTGCGGAGGACATTCCGGTGAGCCGTGTTTCCACATCCAAACAACGTCTGCGCGCTGCGATGAAGCGCACCATCGAATCGGTGCCCACGCACGAACGCGCGCTCGCCAGCGAGCGCCTGCACGAGCGCCTGCTCGCGCTACCCGAGTGGACCGAAGCTTCGATCGTCCTCCTCTACCACGCAATGCCGGACGAGGTCGACACGCACGAGACGATCCTCGCGGCGCTTGCCTCGCAGAAGCGCGTGTATCTGCCCCGTGTGGCCGCCGGCAGGATGGGCTTCCACCGACTCGTGGACGAGCTCTCGCTCGCGCGCCTCGCGCAGCACCCCTACGGCATGCTCGAACCGGACGGCTCGGCGACACCGTGGGACGCGGGCGAGTCGCCCCGGACGCTCGTCGTCTGCCCGGGCCGCGCATTCGATCTCTCCGGCAACCGGCTCGGCCGCGGTGGCGCCTTCTACGACCGGTTCCTGCGCGAGCTGCGCCGCGGTCCGACCGGAGCCGGCCGACGACCGGACACCCCGGCAGCCCCCGTCGCGCCCGCCGCGACCCCGTTTCCCGCACCACGCCTCGTCATCGGCATCTGCTTCGACCTCCAGATCGTCGACGCCGTGCCGGTCACCACAGGAGACGAACCGGTCGACGCCGTCGTTACCGAACGACGCGTCGTACGCGTCTGATTGAATCGGGCACCGCAAACGAGTAGGATACTCTCATGAGTGAGATCAAGAGTGCTCTCGAGCTCGCGCTCGAGCGTACCGCCGACGTGAAGGGCGACAAGGCAAAACTCGAGGCGCACGAGTCGCGGCAGAAGGGCATGCGCCTCGCCGGCAGGTTCATCGACGACCAGTCGGTGGACGTCAAGGGTGAGATCAAGCGCATGGACCGCTCGCAGCAGACGTCGGCGCGCGAGGGCTTCTACCACGTCCTGCTCTCGCACCTCGCGTTGCCGACTCAGGAGAGCGACGTCCAGCGCCTGCAGACCGTACAGAAGGGGCTGCGCCAGATCATCAAGGACAGGAACCTCGTCGATGGACTCATGGACCAGGTCATCCAGTACATGCAGCAGTACCTCGACACGAAGAACCAGCTCACCGAGCGGCTGCGCCAGCAGTTCGAACCACGCCTGCGGCAGAAGGAAGAGCAGATCGCGCAGCAGACCGGGCGCCAGGTCAGGCTCGACCCGGCGAACGACCCGGAGTTCGCGCAAGCGCTCAACGAGAACCTCCAGCGGCTGCAGGGGCAGTACGAGCAGGTGATCGACCAGGCGAAGGAGCAGTTCGACCAGCTCTTCAGCGCGCAGAAGTAGTCCGGAGGGACCGTGTCGGCGTCTGAGAACCTGCGAACGGGCGAGCGCAGAAACGTAACCGTCCTCTTCGCCGACATGAAGGGCTTCACCTCGCTTTCCGAACGCATGGATCCCGAAGAGATGGAAGGCCTCATGTCGCAGGTCTTCGGCACCTTCGAGGGGATCATCACCCGCTACGAAGGCACGGTGGAGAAGTACATCGGCGACGCGCTCGTCGCGGTCTTCGGCGTGCCGGCGCTCCACGAGGACGACGCGGCCCGGGCGATCAACGCGTCGCTCGACTTCCTCGCGGAAATCGCCCGTCTCAACGAGCAACGGCGCGATCGCGATCCCGTCGCGTTCCGCATCGGCATCAACACCGGCCTCATCACGACGGGCAAGCGCGGCGAGCACGACGTCGTCACCGGCCACCCGATGGCGGTCGCGAGTCGGCTCGAGTCGTCGGCACCGGAGAACTCCATCCTCGTATCGCAAAGCACGCGGGAGCGGTGCGAGCACGACTTCGTCTTCTCCGAGGCACAGGCGATACAGGCGCGCGGTAAGGACGAGATCGTCCTCGCCTACGAGGTGCGGGGCCGAAACATACGCCTCGAGGACGATGACACGGTATTCGTGGGCCGCAAGCCGCTCCTCGACCGCATGCTGCGCAGCTTCCTGCGCCACGACCCGGTGCAGACGCAGGGGTTCATCCTGCTCGGCGAGCCGGGGATCGGGAAGACCCGGCTCGCGCAGGAGCTCATGCGAAAACTCCGCCGACTGCCGGACTTCGACGACGGCATCCTGTTCGCGCGTGCGCGCCGCTACGGGACGCGACCCTTTTCGGTCATCATCGACATGCTGAGCGCATACTTCCGCATCGACAACCGGATGGGAGCCGGAGAGATCGCCGCGGTCGTCGAGCACGAGCTCGGGATCGAGCATCGGACAGCAGAGGGCTTCGCCGCGCTCGTCTCCGGCGCCACGACCGAGCAGGACAACCAGGCGTTCGTGCTGCTCTACCTCATCCTCAAGAGCATCGTGAAGAAGAATCTCGATGCGCCCTACTCGACGCTGCTCTGTATCGACGACCTCTACTGCATCGACAAGTCGAGCCGCGACTTCTTCCGGTTCTACCTTCGTAACGCCGACGCGCGTCCATTCTTTCTCTTTCTCAACCGGGCGCTCGACCCTGGTCTCCGCGAGACGTTTGCCGAGCTCGAGGTCGTCGAGCTCGAGCCGCTCGACCACGAGGAGACGCTCGAGCTCATCCGCGCGCTCTCCGACACCGACCTCGACCTCGACCTGGTGAACTCGATCCGCGAGAACGCGCGCGGCAACCCGCTGTTCATCCGGGAGTACGTCCGCTACGCGCGGGAGAACCGCGACGCGCAGGCGCTTCCTTCGACGATCCAGAACATCTTCCTCTCTTCCATCGAGTCGTACGAACCGGCGTTGCGCGATCTGCTCAAGAAACTGTCGGTCTTCGCACACAGCTTCAGCCTCCCCGACGCACGGCACGTACAGAGCGCAACCGACGGCGACTCGCGCATCGTGGACGCCGCGATCGGCTTCTTCCTCCGGGAAGGCGTCCTCGTCGAGGAGGATGGGCTGTTCATGTTCCGCTACGATCTGTTCAAGACCGCCGTCTACGACAGCCTGCTGAACTACAACAAGAGGATCCTGCACCGGATCGTCGCCGACCTCATGATCGAGAAGGGCGAGCCGCACCCCATGCGGCTGCTCCACCACCTCTTTCGGGCCGAGGAGTACGACCGGGCGACCGACGCGCTCATGGACTCGCCGAACGTTACGACCAACGTCGAGTATCTGCGCTACGTCGACCGGCTTCTCGAGCGGGTGGAGGAGCACGATGTCGACCGCTACGTGCGGTTGATGTTCATCAAGTCGGCGATCCTGTTCAACAACGGCATCACCGAGGAGGCCGATTCGCTGCTCAAGGGCATGATAGAGACGGCAGTGGACCGTCTGAGCCCGGCGTACGCCGGCAGCGCGTACCACCTGCTCACAGCGCATAACATGAAGGCGTACTGCTTCGAAAAGGCGCGCTTCTGCGGCGCCAAGGCGCTCGCGTACTACGATCGCGCCGGCGGCGCGAACTACAACCCCCAGAACGTGCTCGAGATCATGGCGTCGTCCGAGCTCCTGCGGAATAGCGCCGACGCGGTCGACGATATGATCGAGCGCATCCGAGCTCTCGAGAGAACCCACGAGGCGGCCTTCTCCGCGGCGCGGCTCGAGCTCGCGCAGGTGGAGCATCACCTGATGCGCAGCGAGTACCGCCCGGCGATCGAGAAGCTGGAACGGCTCATCCACGACTCGTCGGAAGAAGACGGTCGGTGGCACCAGATGCATCTGCTCAAGGGGCTCGCGTGCTTCCACATGTGCGACTGGGACGAGGCGAGGCGTGCCGATCAGATCGTGCTCGAGGGGCCCTCACGCCACCTCTCGAACATCAGTCAGACGAACGCACGGCTCGCAGTCGCGCATCACTTTCTCGGAGACGCGCGAGCGGCGGAACGGCATCTGCAGCAGGCCGAGTTCAACGCCTCGCAGATCAGGAACGACTTTGACGCCGTCGACGCGTTGCGCACGCTCTCCGGGTGTTGCCTGGTCCTCGGTGATGCGTCCAAGGCGGAGGAGCACGCGCGACGCGGCCTCGCCACGAGCCTCCGTCACACAGCGACGTACCCTGTCCTGACGCTTCTGATGGTGCTCGTGGACACGGCATCCGCGCGCGGAGATGCAACGTCGGTGGAGTTCTTCCTGCAGGAAGCGTCGCTCCTCGTCGACAGCGGCTTCCTCCTTCCCAACCGGGACACGATTCTCTACCACTACTACGCTGCGCGCTACGCGACCGACGAGACGATCGCCACGTCGCACCGCGGGGCCGCGCGGAACGCGCTCGACCGCGAAATCGGCGCGATCGCAGACGAGCGGCTCGTAGAGGAGTTCTTCAGGGTCCGCATCTTCGGCCGCGTGCGCGACGAGCTCGCTTGACACCCCTTACGCACGGTGGTAAGACAGGCGCATGGATCAGAATGAAGTCGTCGACGCGCTCAAGGCGGTTACTCTGTTCAGCTCGCTCAGCCCCCGGTTCCTGAACGGTATCGCACGGTCCTGCGTCGAGCGCCACTTCGCCGCGAACGAGACGATGGTGCGACAGGGCAACCCCGGTGTGGGCCTGTTCGTCATCGTCAGCGGTAAGGTCAAGATCGTGAAGACGAACGAGTCCGGCGAGCGCCTCGAGCTCGCGACGCACGGCCCGGGCGAAGTCATCGGCGAGATGGCCGTGCTCGACGGCGCGAATCGCACCGCGGACGTGGTCGCCGTGGAGGACACGACCTGCCTCGTGCTGAGCTCGTGGGATTTTCGCAGCTTCATGGAGGCCCACCCGGAGGTCGCGCTCGAGATCCTGCCCGTGGTCGTCAAGCGCTTCCGGGAGACGAACGCCGCCCTGACCGGATCCGGGTCGTAGATCGGTAACGGTTCACCTCCCGCCCCGGCGATGCTATAATCGCGCGCTGAAAACCGATTCAGGAGTACGAATGGCTACAGAGCGAACCTTTACCATGCTGAAACCCGGCGTCCTGCAGCGCCGGATCGTCGGCGAGATCATAACGAGACTCGAACGCAAGGGCCAGAGAATTCTCGCCATGAAGCTCATGAAGATCCCCTGCGACCTCGCAGAGGATCACTACGGCGAGCACCGCGAGAAGCCGTTCTTCGGCGATCTCGTGGGCTACATCACCTCGGCACCGGTCATCGCGATGGTCCTCGAGGGAGAAGAGGCGATCAGCCGTGTCCGCCTTCTCTGCGGCGCGACGAAGGTCGACCAGGCGCTTCCCGGGACGATCCGCGGCGACTACGCGACGCAGACGCAGCTGAATATCATCCACGCCTCGGATTCACCGGAAAGCGCCGCCCGCGAGACCGGTCTCTTCTTCGAAGAATCGGAGATCATCGACTATGAGGACGGCAATGCCGACTGGTTCTGAGAAGCCCGCCCGGTGGCAACTCGACTCGGTATACCCGGGGTACGACAGCGCAGAGTATCGTTCCGATCGCGACGAGCTGGTGAAAACCAGCTCGTCGTTGCTTAAGAAGCTCGCCGACAAATCGGCCCGCAAGAAGGATCCCGGCAAGTGGCTCAAGGACGTTCTGAAGCGGTTCGATGCCGCCGAGGGGCTGCTGGGGACGTTACAGGCCTACATCCACTGCAACTACGCCGTCGACACGACGGACAGCCGCACGCTCGCCGAGCTCGCCTCGCTCGACGAGGATGCGCTCGCGCTGCACGACGCAGAGGTACGGTTTCGAAGCGAGCTGCAGCCGCTGCGCAAGAAGCTGTCCGGCTTCGCGAAGAAATCGAAGACGATCGATCGCTTCCGGTTCTATCTGGACGAACAGCTCGAGCTCGCCGACAAGCAGATGAGCATCGCCGAGGAGAACGTCGCCGCCGACCTCATGCGGCCCGGCGCAGACGCCTGGAGCCGACTCCAGGACCAGATCTCGAGCAACCTCACCTCGCCGTGGGAGGGCGAGGAACGCAAGACCGTGGTCGAGCTGCGCTCGCTCGCAATGGACGCCGACCGTTCGGTCCGTGAGAAGGCGTATCGCAAGGAGCTCGAGGCGTGGAAGTCGATGGAGATCCCGCTCGCCGCATCGCTGAACGGCGTGAAGGGCTTCACCGTCATCCTCGACAAGCGCCGCAACTACGAGAGTCCGCTCGACCACGCTGCCTTCCAGTCGCGCATCACGCGGGCGACCCTGGACGCCCAGATCTCCACCATGGAGGCGAACCTGGGCGTCTTCCGGACCTATCTCAAGGAGAAAGCGAAGCTCCTTGGGCAGAACAAACTCGCTTTCTACGACCTGTTCGCTCCCGTCGGTGCGACTGACCGGAGGTGGACCTTCCGGGAGGCGCAGAACTTCATCGTCGAGCAGTTCAGCACCTTCTCGTGGGAGCTCGGAGACTTCGCCGAGCACGCCTTCAAGGAGGGTTGGATCGACGCCGAGCCGCGCCCCGGGAAGGTGGGCGGCGCGTTCTGCATCTCGCTCCCGCGTGCAGGCGAAAGCCGCATCCTCGCGAACTACGACGGCAGCTTCGACAGCCTGTTCACGCTCGCCCACGAGCTCGGCCACGGGTACCACGGTTTCGTGTTGAAGGAGCTCCCGTACCTGCAGCGCAGTTATCCCATGACGCTCGCCGAGACCGCGTCGATCTTCTGCGAGATGATCGTGTTCAACCGGGCGATGGCCTCGTCGACCGACGAGGACCGTCTCGCGGTGCTCGAGCTCTTCCTGCAGAGCGCCACACAGGTGATCGTGGACATCCTCTCGCGGTACAAGTTCGAGCGCGCGCTGTTCGAGCGACGCGAGCGATCGGAGCTCAGCCCGGATGAGCTCTCCGAACTCATGCTGCAGGCGCAGAAGGACACGTACGGGGACGGGCTCGACGAGGAGCTGCTGCACCCGTACATGTGGGCGGTGAAGCCACACTACTACCGTACCGGTCTCTCGTTCTACAACTTCCCCTACGCCTTTGGACAGCTCTTCGGCCTCGCGCTCTCGTCGAAATACACCGAGGACGAGCATGAGTTCCCGGCGCGCTACAAGAAGCTTTTGCAGATGACCGGCCAGGCAACGGCCAACGACGTGACGAAGGAGGCCGGGTTCGACATCGAGGACCCTGCGTTCTGGCAGACCGGGATCGATGTCATCGCGGCGCGCGTGAACGACTTCGCCCGGCTCGTAGAGGAGCGTACCGCTGGGTAGTAGCGTCGGGATCGTGGGAGCCGGCGCGTGGGGCACCGCGCTCGGGAAGGTTCTCGCCGAGCACGATCACGCGGTAGAGCTCTGGGCCTACGAGGCCGATGTCGCGGCCCAGATCAACGACGACCACGTCAACGCGCGCTACCTGCCGGACGTCGCGCTTCCAACCAGCCTCACCGCGGCGAGCGACCTGCTCGCCGTCGCCGGCGGCAAGGAGTTCATCGTCATCGCCGCTCCTTCGCTCTACGTCCTGCCGATCACGCGTCGGTTGCTCGGCGTGGGCGAGATCGCCGAGGGAAGAACCGCCATCGGCGTGCTCACGAAGGGGTTCATCGCAACCGAGAACGGCGTCCGCCTCATCGTCCCGACGCTCGAAGACTACCTTCCCGGCTTCTACAAGGGCAACCTCGTGTACATCTCGGGCCCGAGCCACGCCGAAGAGGTGGCACGCGGAAAGCTCACCGGGCTGATCAGCGCGTCGCTCAATCCGAAGAACGCGATCCGGTTTCGCCGGCTCCTCAATCGGCACCCGCTCATGGTCTTCAGCTCGCTCGACGTCGTGGGGGTACAGGTGGCCGCCGCGATGAAGAACGTCATCGCGATCGCCTTCGGGATGATGGACTCGCTGAAGAGCGTCACCGGTGCGCGATTCGGCGACAATACCGAGAGCCTGCTGCTCGCCGCCGGGCTCAACGAGATCCAGACGCTCGCCGTCGCGCTCGGCGCGACGCACCCGGAAACGTTCACCTCCATCGCCGGCGTGGGAGACCTGGACGTTACGTGCCGCAGCCCGTACGGCCGCAACCGCCGGTTCGGCCGGGATATCGTCGAGCACTCGGTGCTCGACGGGTTCACCGACATCGACGATCTCGTTGCGCGCATCGACGAGGTGGGATACCTTCCGGAGGGGGTGGTCGCTGCGCGCAGCGCCCGGGAGCTCGTCGCGCGTCACGGGCTCAAGCTCCCCATCACGAGCGCCGTCTACGCCATCCTGAACCGGGAATCGGATCCGATGGGCGCGCTCGGCGGAATACTGCGCGGCCTGACCGGCGCGAGCTTTCACAGCCTGCTCGACGCGGACGATGCCGCCGAGGAGTAATCATGACGATCACCCACCCGACCTCCCAGAGTCGTGCCGCCGGACGCCCGGTCGCCGTCGTCCTGGCGCTGCTCGCCGCCGTAGCCGTGGCGGCCCCACTCGCCGCGCAGAGCTGGGAGGACATCACCACGGCGGCGCGTCCGATCGCCTTCGACGGCGAGTTCGGCATCGCCTCCGGCGAGGTCGCCGACCGATTCGCGTCGTTCGTCTTCACCGCCGAGGAGGCCGGACCGGTGACGGTCGAGGTTGACGTCACCGAGACTCGTCCCGGCCTCGAGTACGAGGACGAAGACTCGGTGCTGTTTCTCTTTGACGAGCGAGGATGCCTCCTTGCCGACAACGACGACGGACCGTACGGATTGGCGTCCATGCTGAACGGCGTCGAGATTCCCGAGCCGGGGGCCTACTACCTCGTCGTCACGACGCACCCCCGTTTCGCGGAGACCGAAGCCTCCGGCATGTTCGCCGGCTTCGACGAACCCGGCCTCAGCAGCATCGCGTTCGACCTCATCGTCGAGACCGGTTCACGCGACATAGAGCCAGAGCAGGGGCCCGAGATCGCCTACACACTGAGCGACGTCTTCTCGATGGGGGAGCCCGTCGAGCTCGCCGGCGAGGAGACCATCGTCGCCGGCACCGTCGACGGCGACATCGCGGTCTTCGAGATGTATCTGCCCGGCCCCGTCATCGTGGACATGGAGGTCGTTATCACCGAGGAGATCGCAGGCCGGGACTCCCTGCTCACGGTCACCGACGCCTCCGGGTCTATCGTCGCACACAACGACGACGGCGGATACAGCGGCGCGTCCTTCGTCGCATCGGTTCCGCTGACCGGGAGCGACATCTACTACGCCATCGTCTCCGCGTGGCCCGCCTACGCCGTGTACGGACCCGACGACCGCCTGCAGGGCTTCCCCGGCGGCGGGGAGTCCGCCTTCGGCTTCGATCTTGTCGTCCGGGAGAGCGCCGACGGGGACGGCCCGAACACGCCGACCGGCCCGTTTGACGCTGAGGAGCGCGCCGACAGCTTCGACGAGGTGCGAGTCGGCGCGACGCTCGTCGAACCGACGGGCGATTCCGGCACGGGAACCGGACGCGTGGCGGCCGGCTACGAAGCCTTCGAGGTGGAGATCACGCGACCGGTCGACATGACCTTCGAGGTCGTCACCCTCTCCACCGGCGGACGCCCCGAGTTCGCCGCCGACTCGATGCTCGCTCTCTTCGACGCCGAAGGCCGCCTCGTCGCGAGCGACGACGACGGAGGCGTGGACAACGCGGCGAAGATCGCCAACGTGCGCCTCACGGCGAGCGGCAGCTACTACGCGGTGGTCACCACGTACCCGAACGAAGTGATCATCGACGGAGACGGCCGGTTCGCCGAGGTGGAGCCCTACGGCGAGGGGCACCTCGAGTTCGAGCTCGTCGTGACCGAGGAGTAGCGCGGCCGGCGGAGCGGCAAGTGTATGCCCGGAAGAAGGTTGCTCGACGAGCGGCCCCGAGCTTCGTGACAGTTCACAATCTTTACACCCCCGCCCCGTTTTGCTACCTTGAGGGTCTCGCAACGCGAGCACCGATCAAGCGCAGCGAGACGGTTCACGTTTCGCGCGGCGAAACTGCCGGCGCGAACGTAGTGAACGCAGGGCGCCGTACCCAAGAGGCCTAAGGGAGAGGTCTGCAAAACCTCCATTCACCGGTTCGAATCCGGTCGGCGCCT
>CAZVEF010000086.1:0-10265 GCA_964625715.1 uncultured Spirochaetaceae bacterium
TCAGCGGCACGCGCCGCTGCCGCTCGTTCTCCTGCATGGACGGCTCGCCGAGCGCCGGCGGCCTCGCAGCCGTTGCGGTGCCGCCGGCCTGCTGCGCCTTCGCCGCCTTCTCGGCGTCCGCCTTCGTGACGCGGCCTCCCGGGCCGGTGCCGGTGATCTTCGACGCGTCGAGCCCGTGCTCGTCGACGACGCGGCGGACCGCCGGCGAGAGCGCGTCGGCCGCCGGCGCGGTTGCCGCCGGGCTCTCCGCCGCCCCGCCGGCGCTCTCTGCCGACGGTGCTGCGTCTGTCGCGGCGCCGGTGCGCGGTGCGGCCGCGGAATCGCCCTCTTGAGCCCGCCCGGCCTCACCGCCGGGTGCGGGCGCGGTCGCCTCTGCTGCGCCATCGGTATCGATCCGCCCGACTACCTGGCCCACCGCGACCTCGTCGCCCTCCGCGACGCCACGGGAGAGAACACCGGCGGCGGGACTGGGCACTCCCAGCGTCGCCTTGTCGGTCTCGAGCTCGAAGAGCTCTTCGCCCTCGTCGACCGCCTCGCCGTCCTCCTTCAGCCAGGAGGCGAGGATGCCGCTTGACACCGACTCGCCAATTTCGGGAACCTCGATCTCTTTCTTCATGCCGAATCCTTCGCTGGTGCTATGAGAATGCCGCTTCGAGGAACCGCTCGAGCTCCTCCTTGTGCTGCCTGTGCGATCCGGTTGCCGGGCTCGGACAGGCAGCGCGTCCCACGTACTCGAGCGTTCGGGCGCCCAGGTGCTCTGCGATGAGGTCGCGCACGAACGACCACGCGCCGTGGTTCTGCGCCTCTTCCTGTACCCACCGTACCGTGCGCGCCTTCGGGTACCCCGCCACGACCGCTGCGAACCGCTCCCGATCGAACGGGTAGTACTGCTCGACGCGGACGATACTCGTGCGCTCGTCGCCGAGCTCCTCGCGCCGCCCGGCGAGGTCGTAGTAGACCTTGCCGGCGCAGATGAGCAGGTTCTCGGTCTGCTTCGCCGGGGTGGGATCGTCGAGTACGGTCTCGTACGTACCGCTCTCGAGCGCGTCCGTCGCAGAGATGCACGCCTTGTGGCGCAGCAGGCTCTTGGGCGTCATGAGCACGAGCGGCTTGCGGAAGCTCTGCCTCATCTGACGGCGCAGGACGTGGAAGTACTGGGCCGGCGTCGTCGGGTAGCAGACCTGCATGTTCTCGTGCGCGCAGAGCTGCAGGAACCGCTCGAGATGCGCGCTCGAGTGCTCGGGTCCCTGGCCCTCGTACCCGTGCGGGAGGAGCATGACCAGCCCCGACTGGCGGAACCACTTGCTCTCGCCGGCGGCGATGAACTGGTCGATCACCACCTGGGCGCCGTTGACGAAGTCGCCGAACTGCGCCTCCCACATGACGAGGATGTTCGGCTGGGCGAGCGAGTAGCCGTAGTCGAACCCGAGCACAGCGTACTCGGAGAGCGGGCTGTCGTAGACGCTGAAGGCGCCCTGATCGACCGAGAGCTCGCGCAGCGGGACGTGCGTCCTGGGACGCGGGCTCTTCACGTCCCACCAGACCGCGTGGCGCTGGCTGAACGTGCCGCGACCGGAGTCCTCGCCGCTCAACCGGACCGGATGCCCCTCCATGAGCAGGCTGCCGAGCGCGAGGCTCTCGGCGAACGCCCAGTCGAGCGTCGTGCCGTCCTCCCACCGTTTCCGTCGATCGGTCACGAAGCGCTTGAGCTTGGGGTGGAGGTTGAAGTCGTCCGGGATCGTCGTGAGAACGTCTGCGATGTGATCGAGCCGATCCTTCGAAACGCCGGTATCGACGCGGTCGAAGGAGTGCTCGTGGCTGTATCGCCGCCACTCACCGCCCTCGAACGCGTCCTCTATGTTCGGCTTCTGCCCGCCGCGCGCCTTCTCGAGCTCCTTCTTGAGGACGCCGACGTACGTCTCCTTGAACGCGTCCTGGTCCGCATGCGGGAACGCGCCGTCCCCGTCGACCTTCTCGCCGTATATCTTCGCCACGCTCGGGTGGTCCTTGATCATGTCGTACATCAAAGGGTGGCTGAACGACGGCTCGTCGGCCTCGTTGTGCCCGAGTCTGCGGTAGCACTGGATGTCCACGACCGCGTCGTAGCCGAACTTCTGCCGGTAGCGCATCGCGAGGTCGACCGCGCGAACCACCGCCTCCGGATCGTCCCCGTTCACGTGGAACACGGGGCAGGGGAGGCTCTTGGCGATGTCGGTCGCGAAGAAGGTGCTCCGTGCGTCGCGGCTCGCGGTCGTGAAGCCGATCTGGTTGTTCACGATGATGTGCACCGTCCCGCCGGTGCGGTAGCCGCGGAGCTGGCTCAGGTTGAACGTCTCCGCGACCACGCCCTGGCCGCTGAACGCCGCGTCGCCGTGGATCAGTACGGGAAGGACTTTCTTCCGATTCTTGTCACCCCGCTTGCGCTGGATCCCGCGCGCCTTGCCCTCGACGACCGGGTCGACCGCCTCGAGGTGGCTCGGGTTCGCGACGAGGCTGATGTGGATCGATCTCCCGTCGCCGGTATCCAGGTCGAAGGTGTGGCCCAGGTGGTACTTCACGTCGCCGGAGCCGCCGTAGGTCTGCGGCTGGTAGTTGTCCTCGAACTGCGCGAAGACCTCCACCCCCGGCTTGCGCAGCGCGTTCGTGAAGAGGTTCAACCGTCCGCGGTGCGCCATGCCCACGACGATCTCCTGCAGGCCGTGCATCGCCGCCGAGTCGATGAGGTAGCGCATCGCGGGGACCAGCACCTCCCCGCCCTCGAGCGAGAAGCGCTTCTGTCCGATGTAGTTCGATTGGAGAAACCGCTCGAACTCCTCGGCCTTGATGAGGTCCTTCTGGAATCTGCGCTTCTGCGCGTCGCTCCATTCGCGCCGAAACGCCGGGCTCTCGAGCCGCTCGATCAACCAGCGCCGCATGGGTCGGTTCTGAATGTGGAGGATCTCCACGCCCATCGTCGAGCAGTAGATGCGGTTCATCTGCTCGACGATGTTGCGCAGCGTGTCGCGCTCGGGCCTGAGGTAGCGACCGGCGGAGAACTCGGTATCGAGGTCGTCCTCGCCGAGGCCGAACTCGTCGAGCGAGAGTCCTTCGTACGTGCCCTCCATCGTGTAGAACATGTAGTAGAGGTCGGGCGTGCTGTACTCGCGCAGCGGGTTGATGTCGGCGTGGATGTACCCCACGTCGCGGTACGCCCAGAGCAGGCTGTCCACGCGGCTCTGCTTGTAGGCAACGTCGGCGGCCTCGTTCGCCCGGGCCGCGGCGCCGGGGGCGTGTCCCGGCAGCGCCGCCTGCGGCGCGTTCCCGGTTGCTCCCCGCACACCTCGGAGCTCCAGGCCCTTCCCCGCAACGCCGCCGTTGTCGAGCGCCGCGAAGTAGTCGCGCCATTCGGCGTCGACGCTCGACGGGTCGGCGAGCCACGATTCGTAGAGGTCGTCGACGAATCTCGCGTTGTTCAGATCCAGCTGGTTGGCGTCCACGGCAATCCCTCTGACTCTCAACAGTATACTCAAGATTCCTTCGGCCTTCGATCATAAATTGCCGATATAAGTTGTCAAGTAATCGCCCAGGCTCGCGCCGCCCCTGCAATCGAGGCTATCCGACCGGCGGGCTGTCGTGGGTGCGCTGCGCGTCCCCGCCGCGCTCCGAGCCACTTGCAGCCTCACGACGAGCCGAGGCCGCGTCTTCGCGGACGAAGAGGTAGATCGAGGCGAGGATGATCGCGCCGCCGACGAGCGTGAGAATCGTGGGGACCTCCCCGAACACCACGAGCGCAAGGATGCTCGCGATCACCGGCTCGCCCAGGATGCTCGTCGAGATCACCGTGGGCTTCACGAACCGCAGCGCCCAGTTGAAGAGGCTGTGACCCAGAAGCGTGCAGAACAGCGCGAGCGCTGCGAAGAGCAGGTACTCGCGGGGCGGGTAGGGGCCCAGTCGCACCCCCGCCACGAGCGCAGCGCCCACGAGCATCGCCGCGGACGTCGAGTACACGATCATCGTGTAGACGTTCACGCTGAGCCTGCGACGGACCACCCGACCAAAGAGCATGTAGCCGGCAACGGTGACCGCGCCGAGGAAGGCGAGCACGTTGCCCATCAACGCCGAATCGCCTTCGCCGAAGCCTCCCCAGACGAGGACGATGCTTCCCGCCAGACCACCGAGCATGTAGAGCGACGCCCCCAGTGAGAGGTGCTCGCCGAGCAGCACGAAGCCGACCAGGCCCACGATGATCGGGTGGGTCGTGACCAGGACCGTCGAGCTCGCGACCGACGTGTAGGAGAGCGAGGTGATCCAGAGCCCGAAGTGGAGCGCGAGGAACGCTCCGCTCGCGAGCGACAGGAGGATCGCCGCCTTGCGCGAGGGGATCGCCGCGTCGTTTCCGGCGGCCTCCGGCGCTCTCGACCGGGCGCGCGCTCTCTCGTGCAGGAAGAGCGGGGCGAGCAGGACCGTCGTGAAGACCATGCGCCACGTCGCGATCGCGAGCGGTGGCGCTTCAGAGAGGCGGACGAAGATCGCGGAGAAGGAGGTGAACACGACGCCCACGACGATCACGAGTCGCGTGCTCAGCCGCGGGCCGCGAGGCGGAGGCGTGGGCGCCGGACGTCGAACGAACACCGGCCTACTCGAAGAGCCGGTCGATCGCGAGGAGCACGCGCTCGGGTTCAAACGGCTTGATGATGAAGTCTTTGGCCCCCTTCGAGATCGCGTCGAAGACCATCCTTTTCTGGCCGACCGCGCTCACGATCACGACCTTCGCCTCCGGATGCACCGCGAGCAGGCGTTCGAGCGCCTCGATCCCGTTGAGCTGCGGCATCGTGATGTCCAGCGTGACGAAGTCCGGCTCGTACTGATCGTAGAGCTCGAGCGCCTCCTGCCCGTTCGACGCTTCCGCGATGACCTTGTACTTCGATTCGAGGATGTCGCGTAGTCGGATGCGCATCACCGCGGCGTCGTCGACGATCATCCCGGTCGTCATGCCGAGCCACCGTCTTCGGTAAATGCGATGTTGATTTCCAGCGAGCCGATCTCGGAGATGAAGCTCAGGCAAATCGTCGGGATCGACAGGAAGTCGACCGTCATGTCGCTCCCGCTGAATACCGCCGGCGGGGTGAGGTGGATCAGCTTGTCCTCGCCGGCGAGCGAGATGCTCGCCTGGCCCGTGATCATGTTCGCCACCTCGCTCACCGCGCTGTTGGTGAGCTTTCGGAGCTCCGACGGGAGCTTATTGGGGATCATCGCCTTCGTGACCGCGAAGGCGAAGTTCGAGTCCATCGAGTAGACGACCTGGCCGCGGATACTGCCGGTGATGCCGATGACGATCGAGACCGGTAGGCTCGGCACCGGCGCGCTCTTGCGGGTCAGGCTCTTTCTCGAGAGGCTCACGCCAATCTCGTGGCCGAACACGTTCGTCGCTCCGCGGATGAACACGTTCGCGTATTCCGCCTTCATGAATCGCTCCTTGTCGGCCGCTCCTGCGGGCGCGCCGGTACGGTGACCCGAAACGTGGTGCCGCGCCCCGGCTTCGTCTCTACCGTTATTCTCCCGCCGAGTCGGCGTACCGCCCGCTGTACCGCGTTCAGTCCCACGCCACGACCCGACACCGTGCCGACCTCGTCGGACGTCGAGAACCCGGAGCTGAACAGGACTCGCAGGAGGTCCGCGCGCGTGGGCTCGGCCCCGGCATCGATGAGCCCCCGCTCCTTTGCACGCTCCTCCACCGCGGCGAAGGAGATGCCCTGCCCGTCGTCGGTGAAGACGATCACGATCGCGTCCGCGTCGCGGGTCAGCTCGATTCGAATCTCGCCGGCGGTCGGCTTGCCTTTCAGCTCGCGCTCCGCGGGGCTCTCGATCCCATGGTCGACCATGTTTCGTGCAACGTGCGTGAGTGCGCTCGCCAGTGGCTTGAACCGATCCGGGAGCACCCGGAACTCGCCTCCAAGAATCTCCACGTTGCGCACACGCTTTCCCCGGCGCCCGGCGATGTCCTGGATGAGCTGCGGGTAGCGCGAGAAGAGATTTGCGAACGGAACGCTGCGCAGCTGTTCCATCGCGGCGATCAGCGTCCCGTCAGAGGCGTACTTCGCCCGTACGTACTTCTCGACCTTCTGCACCGTTGCGGCCGGCACGCTGATCGTCGAGAGATCGTTGATCCACCGTTCGCCGAGCGTATCCGCGATTGCGTTGTACTCCTCGTAATACTGTCGCTTCAACACGAAGACCTCGGACGAGAGATCGAGATCGTCCTGAAGAATCGGGAGCGCCGCGAGTTGGTCTTCGAAATCGTGCGCGACCGTCGCCGTCCGCACGAAGCCGAGGAAGCTCGCGTTGCCCTTGAACGTGTGAACCTGGGCGGCGAGCTTCTCCGTAGTCTCCTGCGGAATCTGGCTCGAGCGGTGCGAGGTGACCGCGTCGAGCACCTGGAACAGATCGTTCGCCTCCTCGAGGAAGCCGGCGAAGTGTTCCCGGTTCGAGACGACTCGGAGGATGAGGTTGCGCCGACGCTCCTGCTCCTCGAGCTCGGCTTCAAAGCGCTCCTGCTCGGTTACGTCGGTGAGCGCGCACATGACCGTCGTCTCGTCGATGGCCCGATAGTCGAGCCGGATGATCCGGTCTCGCACCTCGACGCGTGTGTCGAGCAGGTCGAAGATCACCTCGCCCTTTGCCTTTCCGGTGAAGTAGAGGTCGAGACCGTCGACGAACTCGCCGCGGGGCCGCTCTTCGACGTAGAGCAGGTCGGGCAGGCGTTTGCCGCCGATCGGCCCGCCGAAGATCTCCTCGCACGGCTTCGAGTACTCGGGGTGCACGCGGTAGTCCGGGCCGAAGGTGAGGAATCCGTCGCCGGTGACGTCGAGCATATTCCGGATCGCGGCGGTGCGTTCGGCGATCTGGTGCTCGAGGTCGGCGGCAAGCGCGCTCAGGTGGTCTTCGCGCGAGCCGATGAATCCGCCGACCCAGCCCAGAACCGGGATCGCGAGTCCGACGATAACGAGCAGATAGATGGAGGGAACTCCGAAGGCGAACACGAGGAGCGCCGAGACGGCGGGGAAGAACGTACCCACGGCGACTCCGACGAGCGCGAAGCGGAGGCGCATCTGTACATGCGGTCGGTCTGTCATCAGGTCATCCCGTCCAGGCCCAGCATTGACGCTACTTCTCCGCTGTTCCGGTGTCAACTTCTTTTTTGGAGCTTCTGCGATGGCGAAACAGCGCCGGTCCGATCAGCCGGCGGCGAGCACGCGCTCGATCACCCGCGCGTCCACCGGGTCTCGCTCGTCGAGACCGGATACCTCGTGCAAGACTGCTCCGGTCCCCCGCGCGCGGGCGAGCTCGACGACCGCGAGGTCCGCGGGGCAGGGCTTGCCCGCCGCGTCGGTCGCGGCGAAGCCGAGCGCCGCCCGGTAGACCTCGGCCATCGCATCGAAAGGCAGGCCGTGCGAGGCGGCGAGCCGCATCGCTCCTACGAGGCGGTCGTCGCGGCCGAGCTTGCGCGACAGGTCGCGACCGACGCGGAAGACGGTGTCGCCGAGTGCGCGGTTCGCGAAGCGGGTGAGCAGGTCCTCGCGGTGCTCCTCGAGCGAGGCGTGGTCGAGCGTGTCCGGGTGGGCGGCGGCCAGCGCGGTCACCGATTCGCTCATCGCCGCGCGCGTCGCCGAGCGGACCGGTGGCAGCTCGACCGCTTCGGCGATGAGCGTGATTCGGGGGGCGTTGCGGAACCCGAGGTACGCGACCGCCGCGTGTCCCAGATTGTGCAGGAAGAGCTTGCGCTCCACGTACGCACGGATGTTCTCGACCGACCGGAGGTCGGGCACGTCGGGGGCGGTGCCCCGGAAGCCGTGCGCGTCGACGATCAGCGTGTTGTACGGTTCGGCGTAGACGAGCAGGGGGTCGCGAGCGGCGACTTCGGACGGTACGATGGGGACCATCTTGCCGATGCTCGTCTCGACCAGTCCGACCGCGCGGCGGTTCTCCTCGCCCCCGGGACCCGAGCCGAGCGCGTCGGCGACGATCGCGGCCGCGTCGTGTGCGTTCTCCGCGAGAATCACGTCGAGCGGGCTCTCCGGCCGCTCCCGCCGCCGGCGTTCGACCCCGCTGCGGATGAGGCCGGCTACCGCCGGCAGCGCTCCGGTGCCCACCGCGGTCGCCGCGATCGAAGCGTCGACGATCTCGCGCGCGACCGCCTCACGGTCGTTCGCGCTCACCGCTCGCACGCCCTCCACCTCGATCGTCGTCTCGTGGCCGTCCGGGTGCGCGATCACGACGTCGTAGCCGCCGCGCCGGTTGAGCTCGGCGACGATGCGCTCGTCGATGTCGACGAAGACGACCTCGTATCCGCCGCGGGCAAAGAGCTGCCCGATGAAGCTGCGGCCTATGTTCCCGGCGCCAAAGAGAACGAGCCGCGGCCTCACGATCGAGCCTCCGACGCGCGGTAGAGCTCTTCGACCTCCCGGACGCGTCGCAGCTTCTCGCCGGGCTGTGACTCGAGGAACGTGCCCCCGAGGTGTGTGAGGCAGAACGCGCCGCTTGCGATGCCTCGGACGACGGCCCGGTCGAGGTCGAGGCGGCCGCCGGCTTCCGCGGCAGGCTCACCGCCGCGTGCGCGCGGGTCGTCCTCCGCCTGCGATCCGGCCGCGGCGTCGGTCCGCAGGCGTCCCAGCTGTTCGGCGATCGACGCGACGACCCCGCCGGTGAAAGTGTCACCGCAGCCGGTCGTATCGCCCTCGCGCGCGGCGTCCCCGCGTGCGAAGCCGGTGAAGACTTCCCGCGCAGCGTACTCCGCGGGCCAGAATCGCGGCCCGGCCGCCGCGTAGCACACCGGTTGCGGCCCATTGGTCACGATCGCCGCGCCCACGCCGCGCGCGCGGAACCAGTCGATCGCGGCGGCCGGCGTACCGGCGCCGGATAGCCGCGCGGCCTCCTCCGCGTCGGTCACGAGGAGATCGATGAGCCGGTACGCTCCGTCGCCGCCGAGCGGCCAACGCTCGTTCGGGCGCGCGAGCTCCGCGCGGAAATCGTAGACCGTGTTGACCACCGTCAGCGCGCCGGCGCTGCGGGCATCGCGCAGCAGCGCCTCAAGCTCGTCGTGCAGCGTCGGGACGAGCGCCGTCCCGCCGAGCTGCACGATGTCCGCGCGCGGGAACTCGGGTCCGAGGTCGGCCGGGGCTACGTGCGATGCGACGCCGAGCTGGTTCACGAAGAGGCGCTCGCCGTGTCCGCCGGCGTAGGCGGGGTCGGAGAGGACGTAGGTCGCCGGGGTGGCGCCGGCCCGTGTCGCGAGGTGGCCGGTATCGAGCGGGGTCTTCTCGGCGATCGAGCGCAGCGTCGCCCCGGTCTCGTCGTCGCCGGTCGCGCCGAAGAATCGGACCGTCGCCTCCGGCAGGAGTTGGGCGGTATGGATGAGCGAGACGATCGCCGGGCCGCCGACGTTCTGTCGGTCCGGAGCGCGGCCGCCGGTGATCGAGCGCAGAACCTCGTCGATCGGTCTGCCCGCGAAGCGCTCGAGCGCCTCGGCGAAGACGAGCCCACCGATGGTGAGCCCGCCGTCGCCCGGTTTCCGTCGCAGGAGCGCCCGCACCGCGTCCGAGGCGAAGTCGACGTCGCGGTAGAGGTAGTCCATCAGGGCGCACCCGGCGCCGTGAATCGTGACAGCCATGCAGGCATGCTACCAGAAGCGCGCTCGTTTGGCATGTCATCGCCGCCGCTCGCCGCCGCGCCGGCTTGCTATGCGCTGCCCGCCACGCTACGATGTGCTATGCCAGAAACGCCAAACGTCATCCTCATCAACTGCGACGACCTCGGCTGGGGCGACCTCTCCTGTTACGGTCACCCGCAGCACCGCACGCCCCACCTCGACCGGCTCGCCGAGGAGGGTATGCGTTTCACCGACTTCTACATGGCCTCTCCCGTATGCTCCCCGTCGCGGGGCGCGATGCTCACCGGTTGCTATCCGCGGCGAATCGGGTTCGGCGACTTCGACGGACGGTGGGTGCTCTTCCCGGGGCAGCCGATCGGCCTGAACCCGGACGAGACGACGATAGCCGGGATGCTGAAGCAGCAGGGCTACGCGACGCGGATCATCGGCAAGTGGCACTGCGGCGATCAGCCCGAGTTCCTGCCGACCCGCCACGGGTTCGACGGCTACTACGGCATCCCCTACAGTAACGACATGGGCCGTCAGGCCGGAAAGACCGACTGGCCGCCGCTGCCGCTGCTGCGCGACGAGGAGGTGATCGAGGAGCAGCCGGATCAGGTCTCGATCACCGAGCGCTACG
>CAZVEF010000087.1:0-10143 GCA_964625715.1 uncultured Spirochaetaceae bacterium
TCTGTAGCGGAGAGAGTGGGATTCGAACCCACGGAGCCTTGCGGCTCAACGGTTTTCAAGACCGCCTCTTTCGACCACTCAGACATCTCTCCGTTGCTGCGAACGGGAGGTCAATATAGCGGCGTCGCGCTCGCGTGTCAATGCGACCGCGACGGCGAGCTCATCGTTGCTACGAACGCCTGCAGCTCGCCGAGACGGGCGAGCATCTGGTCGTAGCTCGCGCGGAAGCGACCTGCGGCCGACTCGCGGGCATCTCGTACCGACGCGAACATCGACTCCAGGCGTTGCGTGACCGCTTCGCGCGCTCGTGCCCGGAAGCCCTCGGCGAGCTCGCAGAGGAGCGACTTGACCGAAACGATGCCCCGGATGCGATGGGCGTTGGCGCCGACGAAGACGAAGCCCTTCTCGATCCGACCTCGGCGCGCGTTGTTGAGCGCGATCGAGATGCAGTACCGCGACTCCTGCGCCTTGCAGCTCGAAAGACACTGCCACGCGCAGGTGAACGACGGCCGCTTGCCGGCCTCCGCGTCCGCGATGAACTCGTTGCGGATCGCGCGTCCGGGCATCCCTACCGGGCTCTTGATGAGGCCAATCTGATCCTCCGTGCACGCGACGTACGCCCGCTTGAAGCGTTCGTCGGCATCGCACTCCTCGGTGGCTACGAAGCGCGTGCCCATCTGCACGCCGCCGGCACCGAGCGCGAGCTGCTCGTGGATGTCCTCACCGGTGTAGACGCCGCCGGCGGCTATGACCGGGATGGACCGCTTGAATTCCGCCTCGTAGGGAGCGAGGGCTTCTACGATGGGCGGCACGAGCCGCTCGAGCTGGAACTCCGGGTCGTCGATCTGTTCGGCCGAGAAGCCGAGGTGGCCACCGGCGAGCGGGCCCTCGCAGACGACCGCGTCGGGAACATCGGCGTAGATCTTCTTCCACATTCGGAAGATCATCTCCGCGGCCCGTGCGGAGCTCACGATGGGAACCGCCTTGACCCCGTTGCGGCGCATGCGCTCCACCGGGATCTCCTTCACAGGCAGGCCGGCTCCCATGAACACGAGGTCGACCCGCTCGTCGATCGCGACGTCGAGCAGATCGTGGAAGTCGTTCACCGCAACCATGATGTTCACGCCGATCAGGCCGTCGGTCTGCTTCCGGGCGGCCCGGATCTCGCGTCGCAGCGCGCGCAGGTTCGCCGCCCTGCCATCCTTGAAGTAGTCCTTCTCGAGCATGCCGATGGCATTCGCCGCGATCACGCCGATCCCGCCTGCCTCGGCCACCGCCGATGCCAGCCCGGAGAGCGAAATACCCACGCCCATTCCGCCCTGAACGACGGGGGCGCGGGCGACCTTCTCCCCGATCCGGAGGGCCGGCCACGTGAAGCCGGGCAGGCGGAGCCTGCGAAACTGCTGGCGCAGGGTGTCGAGCGGGAGGGTGAGATTCACCTCGGCTGTGATCCTCTGCAGCGCGGACAAGCAGGTGTCCACGTATGTCGTCTGGTGTGGCTTCACAAATGCTCCTTCCCGGGGTAGTTGCCGGGGCAGTCGGCCGGCGGCCGACTCGGTGTATCGTCGCACGCCTGGAACAAAGAGAAAAGAGGAAGTAGACTTCCCTTTTTGTCCGCGGGCACGTGCGATAGCATGGCCCTTCAAGCTTCCCTGGAGGGACCGGTATGGATATTCAGTCGGTAGTTTCCCAGCTCGAGTACGAGCACGAGCGATTCACCTCAGAACGCCGTTTTGCGGAATGGCTCCTCTCGCGCGACGGGAGGCTCGCTGTCCAGTGGAAGGGCGTGCTGTCGGAGATGATCGCCCGCGTCGACGCGAGCTTCGAGAGCGGCGACGTGAACGCCGTTCGTACCGCCGTCCGCGCGGCGGAGGCCGAGCTCTCCGGGCTGGGAGAGGTCGCGAAGAGCTATACCGTCTACTGCGCAGGACACGCGCACATGGACATGAACTGGATGTGGGGCTGGCCCGAGACCGTGGCCGCCACGATCGACTCGATTACGACAGTTCTGCGGCTGCTCGACGAGTTTCCCTCGTTCGTGTTCAGCCAGAGCCAGGCGAGCGTCTACCGCATCCTCGAGGAGCACCGACCCGACCTTCTCGAGGAGGCGAAGCGCCACGTCGCCTCCGGGCGCTGGGAGGTGACCGCGAGCCACTGGGTAGAGACCGACAAGAACCTCGTGACCGGCGAGTCACTCGCTCGGCACCTGCTCTACACGCGAGCCTACATGGAGCGGCTCTTCGGCCTCTCGCCGGAGGACGTTCCGGTCGACTGGGCTCCGGACACCTTCGGGCACGCGCACACGGTCCCCGACTACCTCGTCGGAGGAGGCGTGCGCTTCGTCTATCTGCACCGACCGGGTTCCGACGGCGGACCCGCCAAACCGGGCCTCTTCCGTTGGAGGGGCGCGGGCGGGTCGCAGGTGATCGTCCACAACGACATGTACTACGGGTACAACGGTGTCGTCGGGCCACACATCGGCACGGAGGTGCTGACCGCACGAGTCGAGGAGACCGGACTCCCGTTCGCGCTCTTCGTCTATGGCGTCGGAGATCATGGAGGCGGGCCCACGAGAGCCGATGTCGCGCGGGCGATCGACCTGGATAGCTGGCCGCTCTTCCCGACGATCCGGTTTTCCACGGCGAAGGCGTACTTCGAACGGGTGGAGAGGGAAGCGAAGTCCCTCCCCGTTCTCGACCGGGAGCTCAACTACGAGTTCACCGGATGCTATACCACGCAGGCGCTCATCAAGCGCGGAAACCGGTTGGGCGAGCAGCGGCTGCTCGCCGCGGAGCTCGCCTCGAGCCTCGCGTCCCGCCTCGGATCGATGCCGTATCCACGGGCGATCCTCGAAGAGCGATGGCGGGATCACCTGTTCAGCCACTTCCACGACATCCTCCCCGGAAGCGGCGTGCACGACACGAGAACCTACACACACGGGCTCTACCAGAGAATCGTCGCGGCGGCCGGCGCCGCCGAGACTCAGGCGCTCCGGTTGATCGCCGGACTGGTGGACACGAAGGATGCCGACGATTCCCCCGCAGCGGCAGAGGGTCGAACCGAGGCTCGCACCATGGGCGCGGGAGCGGGGCACGGTTCGCACGACGGCGGGCTGAGCCACTACACGTACGCCCAGAGCGACCGCTCGCAGGCGGTCGTGGTGTTCAACCATCTCGAAACCGCTCGTCGCGAGATCGTGGAGGCCGTGCTCTGGGACCAGGGCGGCGCCTGGGGCCGGGGAAAGGAACCGGGCCGATTCACCGTGACCGGTCCCGACGGCTCAACCGAGGAAGCGCAGTTGCTCGAGGGTGGTGCGTACTGGGGACACGAGTACCGACGCGTTGCCTTCCCTGCGGTCGTCGCCGGCCTCGGGTACGCGCGCTACATCGTGCGCCACGACGCTCATGCCGGCCCCAGCACGAATCCTGCCCGGGTCCACGTCCGCGATCAGAGCGCGAGCGCCGCGTCGATGCACCTGGGAATCAGCAACGTGTGCAGCTACGCGACGCACGAGCGCGGCCCGGAGGGGCTCGAGAACGAGTATCTGCGGCTGGAGCTCGACCCCGCGACGGGAGGAATCAGGCGCCTCGTGCGCAGACGCGGCGGACAGGTCGTGATCGACCAGCCGACCGCGAGCCCGTTGCTCTCCTTCGCGGTCGAGCGGCCGGGTGCGATGAGCGCCTGGCAGATCAACCATCTCATGCGTGCCGAGCAGCCGGTGCTCGTCTCTCTCACGCGGGAAACCGACGGTCCGTTCGCGGCGAGTCTCGCCGCGAGGTACCGTATCCGCAGCTCGGAGCTGACGCTCACGTATCGGGTGCACTCCTGCGACCCGCTCGTTCACCTCAACATCCAGGGAACGTGGTTCGAGCGCGGCGGACCGGAGATCGGCACACCGGTTCTGAGCCTGCGGCTTCCCACGACGATGACCGACGGCTCAGCGTCGTACGAGGTCCCCTTCGGTTCGATCGACCGGGTGACGGAACACGGCGAAGAGGTCCCTGCGCTCGCGTGGGCGGCGGTGTCGACGAGGTCGGGAGGGCTCGCGCTCTTCAACGACAGCAAGCACGGCCACTCGTTCAGAGAAGGCGAGCTCGCCCTGACGCTCATCCGCAGCAGCTACGATCCCGACCCGCTTCCGGAGATCGGCGAGCACACCATTCGTTGCGCGCTCCTCGGCCTCGACGGCCGCCCGGACCCGGCCGACCTGTCGCGGAGGGCGGCCGCCTTCTGCCGGCCGCTCGCCGTGGTGAACACCGACGCCCACGAAGGTACGCTGCCCCCGGCCGGGGCCTTCGTCACGGTGGAGTCCGACCGCGCGGTCGTGAGCGGCATCAAGAACGCGGAGGCAGAGGATGCCCTGGTCGTGCGGCTCTACAATCCGAGCGGATCGTCGTCGACCGCGACCATGAGCCTTGACCCGAGCGTCGGCACCGTCTCCGCGGCTACGCTCGTCGATCTCCTGGAGCGCCCGATCGAAGGCGGCGGGATCCAGGCCAAAGGCGGGCGCGTGAGCGTCCCCGTCGATGCGCGCGCGATCGTAACGGTGATGCTGGAGGTGGGGAAGTAGGGGCCGGCCCCAAGCTTCGTGACAGTTCACACGCCAAGCGATCGGGAGCACGTCGCATGGTGACCAAGTCAGGCTCTCTTGATACCATCGACGCATGGCCACGTCACGGTGCCGCTTCTGCGGGAAGCACTACGCGAACGCCGGTATCGCCCGCCATGTCGCCGCGTGCAAGGCGCGCTCCGCGCTCGACGGGCAGACGGCGGTGTTCAGCCATCTCTCGGTCGTCGACCCGCACGACGCCGACTACCGCCTCGACCTGCTCGTCCGGCCGCGCACCACGCTCGCCGAGCTCGATGAGTACCTGCGCGAGATCTGGCTCGAGTGCTGCGGACACCTGAGCATCTTCCGTATCGGCGACGTGTGTTTCACATCGAATCCCGACGCCTTCTACGGGGAACGAAGTGACGACGTCGCGCTCTCGAATCTGCCGGGAGTGACTGATATCCACTACGAATACGACCTGGGCTCGACGACCGAGCTCCGTATCCGAATCCTCGCGCCGGTGGAGCACGCAGACTCCGACTCGGGTATCGTGCTCGCGGCGCGCAACGATCCCCCGACGATCGAGTGTTCATGCGGAGCAGAGGCGATCGCGATCGACCGCTACGCGGGCTTTGGCGAGGACGCGTTTCTCTGCGAGTCGTGCGTGCAGGCGGATGATCTCGACACCGAGGGGCTCGCGCCGCTGACCAACTCTCCGCGAATGGGCGTCTGCGGGTACTACGGACCGGGGTCGGACCCCGAAGGCGAATACGAGACTCGTGCCAGGGCGGAGGAGTTGATCGAAGGCCTGCCTTCCCGGACAGATCAGAAGACGATCGACGACGGGTCGGCCGAAGAGCGTTCGGCGATCGTCGCCGAGTATATCGCGCGTCTGTCGGGGCCCGCGAACACGAGCGCGACCACCGAAGCCGCGAGGTTCATCGATCGGAACATCGAGCACTTTGCTCCCGCGCTGCGCGAGATCGTAGTCGAAGCGCTTCAGAAAGACTGGACGGAGCCGCGGCGACCACGGGCACCGCACATCTACGCGCTCTACCTCGTCGGACGCCTACCCGACGCGCCGCTCTTCTCGGCGATCGAGGAAGCGATGCGCGAGGACTCGTCGTTCTCCTACCGATTCGGCGACGCGTTCGACTTCATCGAGGCCTGCACCGCGCTCTTCGCTTCGCTCTGCCGCCACGAGCCCGAACCGCTCGTCCGGGCCGCCGAAGACGACGGATTCATCGTATCCGGCCGCGGGTGCGCGATCCGTGCGCTCGCCACGCTCTATCTCACGGGCCGTCTCGAGCGTTCGAAGGTCGTGTGCTACCTCGAACGCCTCGCCGACGCGGTCGTCGCGTCGGGAGACGCGTTCATCGCGGACTCGCTCGCCGAAGCGATCTGCGCGATCCATCCCGAAGAGCTCATCCGGGTCGTGCAGCGTCTCGAGCGCGAAGGTCTCCTCGAGCGTTCGGGGACCGACTATCTGGACAGGATTCGCAGGCAACTCGAGCAGAGCAGAGAACTCCACTTCATGCAGATGCAGGAATCGGAGGATTACAAGCTGCTCGACGATCCGGTCTTCGAGACCGAGGTCATACTCGCCAAGGGCGCTTTCCTTCGCATGCGCGACGCGGACGTCGAGTCTCGGGATGATCCGGGCCGTCGGCCCGTCGACCGACCGAAGCCGAGCGGACTCGGAATGCGCCCCGACGGCGTGCTCGTCAGGGTCGGCGAGAAGGTCGGCCGCAACGAACCGTGCCCCTGCGGCTCCGGCAGGAAGTACAAGCACTGCTGCGGGCGGTGAACGCTGCCCTTGTGAACTGTCACGAATCCTGGTGCTCAAGCCAGCGTCGGTGGGGCGAGCGACCGGCGCGGGTTGCAGGCGGTACTGGCCGTGATCCGGACGATGCCGTTCTCGGTCACCGGGCACGACGCCCGCCCGTCGTGCCGATTTTCGCCCCGCCGGTCGTGGGCGCGGTGACCTCATCAGATAGAGAGGGTCAACGGCCGCATTCCGGAATCTCGATCGTCACGCGCATTCCGCCGTCGCTGTCGACCGCGACCGTCCCTCCCATCTGCCCGACCATCGCGCGGACGAGCTGCATCCCGAACCCGCTCGATTCGTCCGATACCGCATCGTCCGGCGCTCCGCACCCGTTGTCCCGGTAGACGATCGCGAGGCCGTCGTGCTTCGCCGAAGCGGTAACGGTTATGTGGCCGGTCTGCGTGTCGGCGAAGGCGTGCTTCGCCGAGTTCGTCATGAGCTCGTTCAGCACGATACCGATCGTCTGGAGCGCCTTGCGATCGAGCTCGACGTCGTCGCAGGCGACGTCCACGGAGAGCGAATCGTCGTGATCGAGCACCCCGGCGATCTCCTCGACGAGCGGCGGAAGAAACTCCTCCAGGCTCGCCGGGCCGTCCGTGTCGCGCCGATAGAGGCGATTGTACAGGGTGACCATCGACTGCACGCGCGCAGCGGCGTCGCGGAGGACTGCGCGGGAAGTCTCGTCGCACACCGCATTCGCGTGGAGGGAGAGCAGGCTGGTGACGATGCCCATGTTGTTGATAACGCGGTGGTGCGATTCGGCGAGCGCTCGCTCCTTCTCCGCCACGAGCGCCTCCACCCGCCGCTCGGCTCGCCTGCGCTCAGTGATGTCCTCGATCGTGGCTACCATGCCGCGGAACTCACCGTCCTCATCGAACATCGGGCTGCCGTTGATCGAGAGGTCCACGCGGACGCCGTCCGGTCGGACGATGCTGTGCCTGACGTCGTACACCGGGTGCCCCGTAGCCTTCACGCGATAGAACGGCTGCGCTTCCTGCGGCAACGGCCTCCCGTCCGGGTCGGTACCCGTCCACGCCGATTGGTCGTGGGTGCGCGAGGTGATCTCGTAGCGGGGCAGTCCGAGTATCTGTTCCGCAGCCGAGTTCGCGTACGTTGTGTTCCCGGCCTCGTCGACGGTGGTGATCCCGACGGGGCTCGTCTCGGCGATCATCGCGAATCTCGCGTGCTCCCGGCGAGTCGCCTCCTCAGCTTCTTTCAGGTCGGTGATGTCCAGACAGTGGCCGATGTACCCGAGAAACTCGCCCCGGCTGTCGTAGCGCGGCGTCCCGTCGTCCTGGATCCAGCGGTACTCGCCGTCGGCCCGTCTGAGCCGGTATATCATGCTGAACGGCTTGCGCTCTTCGAAGGCGGCGAGGTAGGTCTCGACACAACGGTCCCGATCATCCGGTTGCACGCCTTCAATCCACCCGTCTCCCAACTCCTGCTCGAGGGTCCGGCCGGTGAACTCCAGCCACGGCCGGTTGAAGTAGTTGCACGCCTTGTCTGCGCCGGAGGTCCATATGAGCGCGTGTCCGGAATCCGCAAGCGTACGGAAGAGGTGTTCACTCTCCCGCAGCGCCTCTTCCGTCTGTTTGCGCTCGGTGATGTCGCGGAGCGTCCCGACGATCATGCGGCGCTCCGCGTCGTACTCGGCGACCGAATGGATGCATCGGACCGCGTTGTCCGATGGCCGGCGTATCCGGAACTCGACGTCGTACGGCGTGCCGTCATCGACCAGCGCCTTGAGCGCGGCGTCGAGCTTCGGCCGGTACTCAGAGAGGAGGAACGACTGTACGTATTCCAGCGCCAACTCGCCCCCGCCCACCCCGTAAATCCTCCGGGCTTCTTCCGAAGCGGTCACGATGCCGGAACGTAGGTCGAGCCGCCACGAGCCGAGCCGCGCCATCGCCTGGGCCCGCGCCATATCGCGCTCGCTGTCGGCAAGCGCCTGCGCTACGCGATACTCCTCGGTGACATCCCGGAAGACGAGCACCACGCCCAGAATCGAACCGTCGGCGTCCTTTATGGGGGCGGCTGAATCAGCAATCTGATACTCGGTTCCGTCGGCTGAGACGAGCACCGTGTGATTGGCAAGACCCACGACCTCACCGTCGCGGAGCACGCGCTCCACCGGGTCCTCGCACGCGCCGCGCGTGAGCGCGTTCACGATGCACAGGACGTCCGAAAGCGGCCGCCCCTGCGCCTCATCAGCCTTCCATCCGGTGAGCTGCTCAGCCACCGCGTTCATTACGGCGACGTTGCCGTCCACATCCGTCGCAATCACCGCGTCGCCCACGCTCTGAAGCGTTACGTTCAGCCACTCTTTCTCGGCGGCGATGATCTGCTCGCTGTGCTTCCTCGCCGTGACGTTCTGAATAACGACCGTGAACTCGTTATGCCGGGTGGGGAATACGCTGAGCTCGAACCATTGGTCCGTCGGCGAAAAACAGAGCTCACGCCGAACCGGTTTGCCGGAGGAGAGGACTCCGGCGTAGAGGTCGATCAACTCACGAGCCTCTCGCTGCGGGTAGAGCGCCCGGACCGTACGACCGACAACCATCTGCGCCGGTAGCCCCGTGTGCCGCTCGAAGGCATCATTCACCTTCAAGTACTCACAATCGGAAGGCTCACCGGCCGAGTCGTAAAGCATCCGATGCACGCACATGCCGTTCATGGAGTGGGTGAACGTATCGTCGGCGAGCTTCCTCGAGTCGAAGAGGCGAAACGCCATCTTCACCGAGGTCGCCAGGACCGTCTCGCCCGAGTTCTTGACGATGTACCCGTAGGATGTGATCTTCTCGGTTCTCTCCACGATCTCGGGCTCGGTGTGCGAGGAGAGAAAGACCACCGGCAGCTCTCGCGCGGCAAGGATCTGCCCCGCGGCCTCCGTCCCGTCGATCCCCGACCCCAGGTTGATGTCCATGAGCACGAGCTCGATCCGCGGGTCGCTCGTCGCCAGCTCGACGGCCTCTTCACCGGTGGTCGCGGTCACCACCTCGTAGCCGTGGCGCTCGAGTGTCATCTTCTCGTTCAGGGCGATGATTACCTCGTCCTCCACGAGAAGGATGGTCCGCTTGTGGGGCTCATCGTCCCTGGTCTGTCTCATTGCAGGGCTCCTTCAGTCGCCATACACTTGCCCCGGCGGTGCCGCCCCTTCTGCCGGGGGGCTGCCCACCGTCCGCGGCCGGGAGCGCAACCAAGACGCGGGTTCCCGTCTCTTCCCCGTTGTCGATCTCGACCGTCGCCCCGATCTGCGCGGTGAGGCTGCGGACGAGCTGCCACCCGATCCCGTCGCCAGCGGGAGTCGAACCGTCGAAGCCGACCCCGTCGTCGGCGACAACGAGTGTCGCACCCCCGGCCGGGTCATGATCGAATCGCACATCGATCGTGCCCCGTTTGCGCCCGGGAAACGCGTGCTTGAGGGCGTTCGAGACGAGCTCGTTTACGACGAGCCCAAGCGGGATCGCGACATCCACGGGCAACTCTGTGGCGTCGATCTGCGAGATGAGCTCCACCCGGGTCGCCGCGGTGTCGACGGTTGTGCGTATCCAGTCGATCACATCGTTCAGATAGTCGGCGGAGTCTACCGTCGCGAGGCCGCCGGTCTTGTAGAGCTGTTCGTGAAGCAGCGCCATCGATCTCACCCGATTCTGAATGGTCGTAAGCGATTGTCGGGAGGCTGCGTCGGGACCCTTCTGGAATTCGAGCAGCGAGCTCACGATCGCGAGGTTGTTCTTGACGCGGTGATGGACCTCGCGAAACA
>CAZVEF010000088.1:0-10139 GCA_964625715.1 uncultured Spirochaetaceae bacterium
TGAAGACGTTCTCGACGTAGAGCTGGAGCTCGTTCAGTTTCCAGTGCGCGAGCCATTCGACCAGCTCCCGAATCGTGTCGACCTCCGGCACCTTGCCGCGGCTGCAGTCGAGGTAGAAGCCGCGCCGCGGGAAGTCCGGCTCGTCGGCGATTTCGCGCGCGGCGAGCGTGGGTCCTTCCGCACGGACGATCTCGCGCAGCGTCTGCATGGCGTAGTAGGCGCCGGCGGCGGTCGGCGCCGATATCATGATACGTTCCGGGGCGATCGAGAGCTCGTAGCCCTCCGGGTTGGCGATCGCGCGCTTACGGCGCACGACGACCCCGGCGTTGTCGGTGCGCGTGGCGAAGCGCGCGCGGCAGCCTCTCGGCGCGAGCTCGTCGATGAGCTGACGCGCCGGCAGCCGATCCTCGTCGTGGATGCCGGCGATCGTGCAGTCGCCGCCGAAGGAGAACGAGCCGGATCGGGGTGTCACCGACCGTGGGAATACGAGTGGGGCCATAGTCTTTCCTCCGCGTTCACCGTATGCCGATCGAGCCGACTCGTGCAACCTCCGGCACGGCGACCAGACCGGCCCGGATCATAGCACCCGGCACCGGACAAGCTCACCGGGGGTCGGGCCGCCCCTACTCGAGCGCCTTACGTGCGTCGTCACGAGCGCCTTACGTGCGTCGTCACGAGCGCCTTACGGCGTCGTGCGCTCGTAGCTGAAGCCGCCGCCCTTCTCCTTCGACCACGACAGGAACCTCATGTCAACGAAGATACCCTCTTCCTCGATAAACACGACGAGGTCCTTGCCCGCGACCTCCTTCGGCGAGCCCACGGCGGGTCGAAACGGCGCGAACTCGAGGTCGGGCAGATCATCCGTCGTGCCGACCGCCCAGAGCGTTCCAACCGGGCTCTCCTGCTTCGAATACCGGTCACGCTGTGCGATGTTGAAGATCTGACCGCCGTCATTCCCGCGCGTGATCCAGACGCTGTCCGTGACGCGGTCCTGGTTTTCCTCGAGCGTCGGGTCGGCGCCGTCGGGCTTGGTAAACGTGATCCTCTCGCCGGTCCAGACGTCGAACTGGTCCAGCTCTTCGTCGGTGAATTCCTGGCCGCCCTCTGCGAATGCCCCGCCTGCGATGGACGCAAGCGCGACGCCGAGCAGGACGAGCTGATGAAAACGGTTCATGTGTCCTCCTACCGGCAAAGGGTATGTATCAGGCATTTTGGAGGGCAAGAAGAATCGTGCCTGATAAGGGGGAAATCCTCGGTTTGTCAAGGAAAAAACTTGAGAAAGTCGCAGAAGGCGGTATATTGAGCCGGAGATGAAGACGATGAACGAAACACGAACAACGCAGAACGATCACAACGCACACGATGAACTCCGGGCCCTCGTCGAGAAGCAGCTGCGCAGACGCGGGGTGCAGTTTGCGCGCAGCGATGCGTGGGACCGGATCGAAGAGCATATTGGCACGCACAAGCATCTGCTCGACCTTCGCAGCGACGGAGCCGTCGACTGGAGTCGCGCTGCGTACTCGTACGGCGAGACGGTCATGACCCCCCTGCTCGAGGCGCTCGAGCGGCAGCAGGCGACCCGCGCCTTCCCCGAGCGGCCCGTCGGCGATCTCTACATCGAGGTCTCCGATCACTGGTATTTCCTGAAGCAGGAGCGTCCGTCGGCGTCTCCCGATGACGCGGTCGTGAGCTTCACCCGAAGGTTCGGCAGGCGAGTGGGGGCGTGGTTCTCCCGCGTCCTGCTGCGCCGCCTCTCCGACCGGTTGAGTCGATCGTGGCAGTCGGGTACGACGATCAGCCGAAACGTCGAGCGCGCGAAAAGCGTCATAGAGTTCGATGTCATCGGGTACGGTGGCCTCTAGGCCGCCGCTCGCCTTTCGCTGGAACCCCGCTGCCGACCCCGAGCCGGGCGCGATCAGCGAGCGACCGTTGTTCTTGCGCCCTGAGCCGGCTCGTCTACAGCATCCCGATCTTCTGTAGTTCCTCGCGGACCTGTTCCGCGAGCGCCGTGGAGACCGGAACGAGCGGCGTACGCGAGAATCCGGCGTCGATGCCGCGCATCCCGAGAATCGCATGCATGATGGGCACCGTCGGCCCTGCCTTGATGATCGTGCGCACCCGGAGGATGCGGCGCTGCAGCTCGATCGACTTTGCGCGGTCACCCGACTGGTAGGTGTCGTAGGTCTCGCGCAGCAGCTCGGGGAAGATGTTCCCGATGCCGCACACGGTCCCGATCGCCCCCGCGTCAAAGGCGGCGACCATGAACGCCTCGGTGCCCACGATCACGTTGAAGTCGGCGTAGTCGGCGACCGCGTCGGTGTACTGATAGAAGTTCACCAGGTCGAACGAGCTGTCTTTGCAGCCGCGGAGCCCGTGCTCGGCTAGTTTGGCGAGGAGCGCGGGGGTGATCGTGTTCTGCGAGTAGTGCGCGTTGTTGTAGACGAAGACCGGAAACTCCTCCTCGTTGACCGCGTCGATGAGCGCCGCGAAGTACGCGTAGAGGTTGTCCTCCGGAAGCCCCGGCGAGTAGAAGGGCGAGATGGCCCCGATCCCCGCCGCGCCCGCTTCCTTCGCGTGCTTCGCGAGCTCGACCGCGACGTGCGCCGACGGGGCGCCCACGTGCGCGACAACCGGGATGCGCCCGGCGACGTGGTCGAGGATGATCTCGAGCACGCGCCTGCGCTCGTCGATCGTCATGAACGGCCCGCTACCGTAGGTTCCCACCGGGTAGAGGCCGTGCACGTGCGGTAGGACGAAGTCGAGCAGTCTGCGCAGGGCAGCCTCGTCGACTTCGCCGTCCTTCGTGTAGGGGGTCAGAAGCGGGGGAATGATGCCAGTGTAGTCTCGTGCTCTCATGCGTGCTCCTCCTATGTGTCGCCGAAGCAGTCGCGCATCGTACGCTCGGCTGCTTCGCGTGTTGGGTGACCGTCGGTCGAGCCGGTGGCGGTGCACGTGAGCGCCGCCACGGCGTTGGCGAACCGCACCGCCCGGTCCGCATCGAACTCCCAGAGAATGGTCGCGATGAACGCGGCGTCGAACGCGTCTCCGGCGCCCACGGTGTCAACGAGGTCGACCCGACACGCGGGAGCGTGCGCCGTCTTGCCGCCCAGGCGAACGGTCGACCCCGACTCGCCGTTGCGCACCGCAGCCGCGCGGCATCGAGCCGTCGTGTCCGCGAGAAAGGCCTCGGGGGAGACGGCGAGGCCGAGACGGTCGATCTCGGTGCGGTTGGCCGAGACGATGTCCGCGTGCTCCCGGATCGTTCGCTCTGCGACCGCGCCGGCGAGCGACGGCGCCCAGAGCGCCGGACGGTAGTTGACGTCGTAGGAGACGAGCGCGCCGGATGCGTTTGCCGCCGCCATGAGCGAAAATGAGAGCTCGGTCATGTGCCGGCTGATGGCCTGGCTGATACCGCTGAGGTGCACGACCTTCGCCCGTGCAATCGATGCGCGCATCTCGTCGGTAGGTTCGTACGCGCTCGCCGCCGATCCCGCGCGGTAGTACGCGAACCGGTGTCCGTCCTCGTCGAACGAAATCACGTAGAGCCCGGTAAAGCGCTGCGGGTCGCGCGCGACGAGCGAGGTGTCGACGCCCCGATCCGTCCAGGTCCGCAGGAAGCGGGCGCCGTACGGGTCGTCGCCCACGGCGGTGGCGACGGCAACGCCGAGTCCCAGGCGCGAGGCGGCGAGCGCTACGTTCGACGTATCGCCTCCCAGCGCGGCTCGACAGATGTCGGGGCCGTGCTCGGTCGGATAGATGCCGATCAAGGGCTCGCCGAGGCTGACGAGATCGAATGACGGAGTGTTGCGTGCGGACATGGAACCCTCGTTGCGGGCCGAACGCCCATCTCAGCATGCTACGCAACCGCAGGTACTGTCAAGAAAGTTCTTCTATGATTGGTCCGTTCTTGTCGTGTTAATCGAAATTCTTTCGATTGCCAAACGGGTGCTCTCGGTGGCCGGCGGTGCCCGCACCACCGTCGCTTCCTCAGTACTTCAGGTGCGAGAGCGACCGACGAGCGCGGGCGACGCGCTGCTCGCCCGCGTCGCCCCGGCGCAAGAGCAACGCGAGGAAAAGAGTACCCACGATGCACGTCTGTACAACGCGCGCGATGACCGCGTCGGTGCGATAGTTCATCTCCTCGGTGATCACCGGTAGTACGACGTCCGCGAGCCGGCCCAGCGGCGAGTCGGGCGACTCGGTGAGCGCGATCACCTTTGCCGTCGGCCGGGCGGCGCCGATCGGCTCGACCACGTCGAGGCTTTCGCCGGAGTGCGAGACGCAGAAGACGACGTCGCCCGGCTGCGCGTCGGCGAGTGCGATGGCATTCGCATGGGGGTCGACACTCCAGTGACAGTCGATGCCGAGGAGGCTGAGCTTGTGGTACGCGTCGAGGGTGACCGCAGAGGAGGCGGCCTGCCCGAGCAGGAACACGCGGCGCGCCCGCCCGAGGAGATCGACGCACGCGTCGATTCGGGCTGCGTCGAGTACGCGCGCGTTCGTGCGCAGCGTCTGCTCGACCCCGGCGAAGTACTTCGCGATGAGCGTGGCGGTCGTGTCGTCGCGATCGATGTCTTCCACCGCGTGCAGCACGCGGCTTCCGCCCACGTCGATTGCGAGCGTAACCTTGAACTCGTGGTAGCTCTCGAAGCCGAGCGCACGGTAGAAGCGCACCACCGTCGACTCGCTCTTCGTCCCGGTCTCGCGCGCGAGCTCGGTCGTCGACATCTTGAACGCGCGGTCGGCGTGATCGAGGACGAAGTCGGCGATACGCCGCAGCGCCGGAGGCATGCCCTGCCGCCTCGCGCGGACGAGGTCGAGCGTGAGGGTAGGGTAGTGCTCGTTGCTCACGTGGGCCTCCTCGGCGCGTGACTGGGCCGGCGGACGGACCGCTCGACCGGGCGTTCGCGGATTTTCCGATGATCGTAGCACCCGAGCGTGTGATCGTCAAAAAGCTCTCGGGGGTTCGGCCCGATGCCGGCGACTACGAGGATCGGCTCGTTTGGACGATTTCTTCGAAATGGACGCGATGCGCCCGCTCCCTCTTGGAGTGGAAATCCCAGCCGGCCTTTGTCATAATCGATTCCCATGGCAGACGAACGAGCATACGCATCGCTTCCCGACCTGCGGGCGCGCGCCGTCGATGAACGCGCGGCGGGACACGGCGGCGAGATTGCAGAGCTGGAGGCTCGAATCGCATCGCTCACCGCGGAGGCGAAGCGAGAGGCAGCGCGGCTGGTGCGAGAGCGGGCGGAGACGAAGGAACGGTTCCAGCGGCTCATCCGGGAGATTCGGGAGCTGCAGGGGTCGGCCGCCGAGGTGCCGGGCGGCCCGGCGGCGCGGGACGCGCGGATCCGCGACCTCACCGCGCAGGCGAACGCGACGAAGGCCGAGCACGACCGGCTCAACGGGCAGATCCGGCGCTTCAAGTGGTATCTCACAGGCGTGGGCGAGTCCGCGGCCGGAAGCAACGCGGCGGGCTTTGAACCGTCGGTACCGGAGACCGCCGACGTGCACGCGCCCGACGAGTCGGGACCGCCGGTGCGACCGCGCAGGCGCCGGTGGTTGATCCCGGCGATCGCAGGCGGGGTCGTGCTCGTGATCGCAGGCGGGCTGTTCGCGGCTTCGCTGGTCGTCGACGCGCGGCTCGAGGAACGCGTGGAGGACGGTCTTGCCGCAGCGCTCGCCGAGCAGGGTCTTGACGATATCGTCTCGTACGATGCGCTCGACGTTTCGAGCATCGCCGGCACGGTCACCGCCCGGGAGGTCGCGATTGATGAGCCGATCAGCGGTGTCGGTCTGCGCGCCTGTGCGGTGACCGTTCGTGTCCCGCGGCTCGAAGCGTTGCGCGCGCGGGAGGCGCTCCTCACGGGGAACTACAACGACGTCGTCTTGTCCTCGCTCGATCTCGAGGCGGCCGGTGTCGTAGGTACGGTTCCCGACGGCCCCGGGCTTCGTGCCGATCATATCCGCGTCGCGGTCGCCGGCGATCTCGACGGATCGATGCTCGATGAGTCGTTCGACCGACAGCTCCTCCGTGTTCGACGGGCCGAGGCGATGGTGCACGCCACCGAGCTCACCGGCGTCGAGCGGGCGCTTCTGGAGGTACTGCGCGAGATCGGCTGGATGGGCGACATCCGGGACTTCCTGGTGCTCGACGAGGCGTACATCGTCCTCGAGCACGACGCGGAGCTCCGGCAGATGACCCTCAGCGACTACCGGTTGGCCGCGCCGTTGGTGGCTCAGACCGGCACTGCATCGCTGCGGTATGCGGGCGATCCGGCTTCCGGCGACGCCTGGCTCCGCGATATCGAGTTCGACCTCACGAACGCGGTCCCCGCGATTCCCCGGGCGCTCGTCGTGCCGGGACCCTACGAGGGAGAGACCGTGCTCGTCGATATCCCGTCGGTCGACTTCACCACCGGCGGAGCCATGTCGTTCGCCGACGAGTGGATGGAGCCCGAGCTCGCGCGGATGGCGGGCACCGTGACCCTGACCGTCGGACGCTGCGCGGTTGCGCTCCCACCGTCGATGGTCGAAGAGCTCGCCTGGACGCTCCCCGGTGCCGCACAGCTCATCCCGGACGGTGAAATCAGCGTCGAGGAGGTCTTGCTCGACGCCGAATTGCGGGACGGGGGGATGATCGAGCTGCGGGACCTGACGCTCGACGCGCCGCTCGCCGCCGTAGCGCTTAGCGGCCGCGCACGATTGGACGAAGAGGACGCCGTCGACCCGGCCTCGTTCATGCTGGACGGATCGGTCGAGGGTCTGCAACCTGTTGCTCGCGAGTTCCTCGGTGAGATCGCCGGGACGATGGGCGTCACGCTGCCCGAAACGGGTCCCTTCGAGTTCTCGCTGTCGCTCGGCGAGTACGGCGAGCCGCGCCTCGACGTGCGGTGAGGACTCAGCCGCCGTCCGGCGCGATCTTGCCGAACGTCGCGATTTTCGTAATTTGGAAGAACATGCCAGGACAAGGAGCATCTATGGAGATTCAACTGAACGGCGGACACACGATTCCAGCGGTGGGCCTGGGCACGTTCCGGGCCAAGGGCGACGACGTCTACAAGGCGGTGCTTCACGCGTTGTCGACCGGGTATCGGCATATCGACACCGCGGTCATCTACGGCAACGAGGAGGAGGTGGGCCGGGGGCTTGCCGAGTCGTCGGTGCCCCGCGATGACGTGTTCGTGACCACGAAGGTCTGGAACGGGGCGCACACGCGCGAAGAAGCGGCGAAGATGATCGACGAGTCGCTCGGGCGGATGGGGCTCGACTGGGTAGACCTGGTACTGATCCACTGGCCGTACACTTACGAGCGAAACGCCGCGGTCTATGCGGCCATGGAAGACGCGGTGGACGCCGGCAAGGTCCGGTCGATCGGCGTGTCGAACTTCAACATTCATCACATCGATGCGCTCCTGTCGACCGCACGGATCACGCCCGCGGTCAATCAGATGGAGTGTCACGTCAACCTTCAGAACACGCGTCTGAAGGAGTATCTGGACGGGAAGGGTATCGCGCTCGAAGCGTACGCTCCGTTCAAGAGCCAGCACGTCAGCGACGTGCTCGAGAACGAGACGCTTCAGAAGATTGGGGCGGCGCATGGGAAGACCCCGACGCAGGTCTCGGTGAGGTGGCTATTGCAGCGCGGGATCATCGTGCTTCCCAAGTCGGTCACGCCGGAGCGGATCGAGGAGAACTTCCAGGTCTTCGACTTCGAGCTCAGCGATGAGGAGATGCACGAGATTCGCAAGCTCAATCGCGGTCAGCGGCTGTTCACCGAACCCGATAACATGGACGCTGGATTCGTGGAGCTGTGATCGTCGGGCTCGTGTCGGCCTTCGGTAGGAGGCCTACCACTCGTAGCGTCGCTGCGCGCGCCGCCGCCTGGCATACCGGTTGCGCAGGTAATCGAGGTCGCGCGCGACGTGTCGGGGGTGCAGGCCGAAGCGCTCGAGCGGCGGGTTGCGGTGTCTCGTGCCGTGTCGCCTGCGCGGGACGAGCCGGGCGCCCGGATGATCGATCCGAGCGAACTCGAGGACGCGCGCCATCGTCTCCTCGGTATGCTCGACGAAGTCTTCGAACCGCAGAATCATGAGCTGGTCCTCGGGCACGCACCCTTTCTTCTCTTCGAATGTGCGGTAGAGATGGACTCCCCACTCGTACTTACGCCGGAAGTAGGTTCGCGCCTCCTGATCGGTCAGTGCCGAGCCTACGTAGCGTTCGTGCATCGCGAGGTACGAGCGAATCGATTCCTCCGGATCGCGGAACACGTAGATGATACGCGCATCGGGAAACGTCTCCATGAGCTCGGGAAGGCGGAAGACCGTGGGGGTCGATTTCGCCACGACGTGGGGCAGACCCGTGTGGATGAGTTGGCGCTTGAGGCACTCGTCGTAGAAGCGCATCGTCTTCCGCGTCACGTGGCGGTCGATCCACCCCAGGCGCAGGCCGAAGTCGGCGACGTCGTCGTCGACGAGAAGCCACGGGCAGACGAACGCCATCGTCTCGGTGTCGAGGCAGTGGAGGAGGATCGCCTCGTCCTCTTCGACGCTATCGAGGTGTACCTCGTGACCGCTGTCGGGGCCCCGCAGCTGGGCGAGGCCCAGCTGGCGAAGTACGCTGATCACCGGGCCGAAGAATCGGCGCATCGTGAGCGAGGGGAACCAGAGCTCCCACGTTCGGAACATGCTCGCCTTGCCGGTCCGGTAGAACTGCCGCTGGAGAAAGGTCGTCCCGCTGCGCGGGTGCCCGACGATGAACACGGGTTCGGTGAGCTCCATCGTGCGGAGGTTGGGGTAGACGATCGTGTCGACCCACATGAAGAAGCGCGTGAGGAAGAAGACAATCGGTCCTGCTGTTCCCCACAGCAGCGCCTGGGCGTACCGTCCGTGTCGCAGGCAGACGCGCAGCATGCGGGCGAGCCGGCTGAAGGGTGAACGCACATCACCCGGCGGTCGCGGGATCCGCTGGCGGGGTGTCGGTTCGGCGGGCTGTCCCTCGGCTTCTGCGCGCATCTGTCTTCCTCGTGCTGTGCGGGCCGACGTGGAGCTGTGGGCTCGGGCATCGACGATCGGGGTCAGCCTATCACGTTCGCGGTGCTTCGTCCCGTCCTGCCTCGCCGAAACCACAACATCGCGCCCGGTGTCCTTCCTCCGGTACAGCGCCCATCGGCATGGTCCATTTTCTCGCAGGATTGACTATGGGAGTCACCTCGTGCGTGCTGCATTGTTCGCCGGTCCTCTTCTCTATCGGAGGAACCGCAGACGGGTGGAGATCGGGATAGAATCCGGATCCCGCGCTTTCCGATCTCCATGTGGCCCCTTCGTGATCCTTCGTGCGGGTGCCGGTTATCTCCTCATGATGATCATTCCGTACTATCATCGTCCTGCTGCGTACCTGAACTGTCACGGTTATGCGCCCGACCCGGCGTCGAATCGTCGGTCATCGTGAGGAGAGTGGGGGTAGTGACGTCGGCTACCGGTCTCCGAAGGCCCGCCGCATCGCCTCCGTATGAAGCTCCAGCGCGCGGCGGTCCAGGAGAACGAACCGGATTCGGTTGACGGTGGCCAGATGGTCGACTCCTTCGGCGACCGTCTCCATCGCGATCTGCGCCGCTTCCTCCAGCGGATAGCCGAACGCGCCCGTGGAGATGGCGGGAAATGCGATCGAAGCGAGCCCGCGCTCCTCCGCCCGTTGCAGCGAATTCCGGTAGCACTCGGCGAGAAGCTTGTCCGATGGAGTGTCGCGACCGTAGACCGGGCCGAGCGTGTGAATCACGTGCCCGTTCGGCAACTGTCCGGCGCCGGTAATCACCGCCTCACCGGGACGGATGGGCGCGTAGGGGCGGCACTCCTCGGCGAGCTGTGGACCCGCGGCGCGGTGGATCGCCCCGGCAACTCCTCCTCCGATCTGCAACTGCGCGTTCGCCGCGTTGACCACCGCGTCGACGTCCGGCTGCGCGACGATATCGCCCTGGACGCACTCGACCGTTACTCCCGATCGTTCGACCGTCCGGTTCTCTTTACTCATCGGTTCCTCCTCTCGTCAAAGTTCCTGACGAACATGCCGCACGGCAACTCCCGCGCGGGACCAGCGCACATGCCTACCGGTTGAATACTGGTGCCGAAATTGTTGAT
>CAZVEF010000089.1:0-9986 GCA_964625715.1 uncultured Spirochaetaceae bacterium
GCGGGTTTCGCCGCGGCACGGGGGGCCGTCGCGGCGGGTTTCGCCGCTGCAGCCGGCCGGAGCCCGCCCCAACGGTTCCAGCCGAGCGCCTCAATCACCGCAGACGGCCCGTCGTCCCCGCGCCCCTCCCGGACGGTCCGCTGCCGCTCGGCGAGCAGCTCGAAGAGAGCCCCGCAAGGTCCTCGCGCAGATCGACCTCGGTCATCAGCCACTCCCGCACCGACCGGCCCCGGTCCGGTACGCGAGCTGATCGGGCGTGCAGGCCTCGAGCACGAAGGCGCCGCCGGACGCAAGCCCCACGACGGCGCGCGGAAGCTGGGGCGCGACCTCTGCGAGGAAATCGTTCGACTCGGTATCGAAGAAGAACTCGTCGCCTGAGTACCGCTCGTCCCAGCGCGACCGTCGCCCGTTCCCGGTTGTTCGATCCATCGGCCGAAATGTACCCATTGACGCGATCGGCGCTCACCGCAGCGTCGGAGGACCGTGAACCACAGCGCGCACCCGTGATAGACTCGAACCCGATGCAACGACGAACGCTCCACAGTGCAGGCCCTCGCTGTGCGGTCCTGGCGGTCACGGCGGCGCTCGCAATCGGCCTGCTCGCCGCCTGCGAGACGCCGCCGCAGCCCATGGCCCCCGCCGCGCAGACACCCGAACCGCCGGCCGTCGACCCGGGCTGGGAGATCCGCGAGGTTGATACGTCTATCGACGTCGAGCTGCCGGAACCGTTCGTGAAGCTGGTCGATCTCGCGCGGCTTCGCGTGGGTATGACGAAGGAGGAGGTGCTCGCGATCTTCCCGGACCCCTCTGAAATCGAGCTGCGCCGGGGCGACGAGTTCTGGCAGTACGGCTTCGCCGAGCTCATCTTCCGCGACGGCCTCCTGCGCGACTGGTTCAACCTTTGAGGGGGAGCTGAGCCGGCGCCTCGGACCGCCGGCTCGCCTCCCGCGCAAGGGCCATGGTCGCGCCGAGCAGGGTCGCGTACAGCGCGGCAACGGTGAGCACCTGCGCGACGTGGCGATGCTGCGAACCGAGCGCGAAGAGCAGCGCGTAGGGGAGCACCGTGCCCTGGAGCGCGACCACGCCCATCCGGTACCCCTTCACCATCCCCGATCGGCGGCACCGGATCAGGTAGCGCATCGACAGGACCCACAGCGAGAACACCACAAACGCCGCTCCCACCATGTGGATCGTGTGGTAGAGGGGCTCGTTGTGCGGCGCCGGCATGAGAACGAACCCGACCGCCGCAAGCCGGGCCAACCGCACGTCGGTCGCCGATCGCTCCAGGCCTCGCGCGCGCAGGTGCCGTGCGAGAGCGGCCATAATCACCCCGGAGCCGACGAGCTGTGCGGCGAAGACACGGGGTGACACGGGATTGGGCGCTCCGCTGCGCGTGAGCGTGGCCCCGAGGTCGCTGATGGCGTCGCGGAACCACGTGAACTCGTCGCCGTAGGCGTGCATCGCGATCCGCCCCAGGACCAGATTCACCACAGCGAGGACGATGAAGAACCGATGGTCGCGAAACGCTCCCGCCTCACTCTCGTACGCGCCGTCCACGCTCCAAGAATAGCCGAGAGCGACCGTCGGGGCAATCGCCCGGATGGAGGACGCCCCGTCCGCGATCAAAGCCTCAGGTTCCACCGCTCGCCGAGCTCGTCGAGAAAACCGGAGTGCTGCTGCGAGCGGATCCACGCGTCCACGAAGGCGCGTAGCTCATGCGCACCGCGCGGCACGAGCATGGCTGCGTAGCTCGCGTACCTCGGCTCCGGCGGCGCAATGCGCAGCTCGTCGTGGTCCGATACGAGCGCCGCGGCATCGACGAGGCCGGTGATCGCGACGTCGGCGCGCCCGGCGAGGAGCGCCTCGTGCAGGCCCGAAGGCGAAACGACGGTCTCGACGGAGGCGTCGGGTGCGATCCCATCGGCCTGGCCCTCGAAGATCGACCCCTGCTTCACGGCGACGGTCACCCCCGGCGTGTCGACGGCATCCCAGCTGTCGAAACGGTGATGATCGGCCGTTCGCACGAGCGCTACGGTACCCGTGCGGACGATGGGCAGCGTGAAACTCGCCGCGCGCGCGCGCTCCGCGGTAAACGTCGCGCCGGTGGTGATATCGTAGCGGCCGGAGGTGAGCCCGCTGACGAGGCTCGGCCAGTCGGTCTCCACGTACTCGATCTCCACGCTCATGTCCCGAGCGAGTCGTCTCGTCAGGTCGATATCGTACCCGGCGCGCTCCTCGGTCTCCTCGTCGAAGTGGCTCGGGTAGAAGTCGCCGGTCGTGCCCACCCGAAGGACTCCGCGATCGAGGATGTCGTCGAGCAGGTTCGATCCGGAGACCGGCCGGGCAGAGGGTTGCACCGTCGGCTCGTCCGGCGATTCGGTGCACGCGCCCACCACCACGAGCGCGCCCACGAGCGCGGCTGCGGATCTCAGTCGAAAACGCATCGTCTCTCCTTTGCGCCCGTTGTTCGCTGCGGGGCGAACGGGTACCTTTGGCCGAGGGGAACATACTGCCGCCTTGCGGGGCGGTCAAAGCCAAACCCCGGAGCGCGCATGAAGTACAAGCTGCTCGACAGATACGTGTTCGACCAGAACGACGATACCGTCGCCTGGGTGCGAATCTTCGCCGACGAGAAGAAGCTGATGACGGGCAAGGGCGTCTACCGCGACGACGTGCTCGTGCTGCTGTTTCCGCAGCAGATCGACGACATCGTCGACCTCCAGGGGGTACGCAGCGACCTCAACGTGGACGAGCTTGCGGAGTGGGACAAGACCGCCTACCTCGTCCACATGGGGAACGCGAACCAGGGGTACCCGGTGCAGGAAGCCATCAGGACCGCGGACGGACGCGAACTCACGCAGGAGGAGCTCGACGATCTCGTCGACCGGATCCAGGAGGTGTTCACCTGACCTGTCCGGCGAGGTACTCGACCTCGGCGAGGCTCTGCGCCATCTCCAGGCGTGCGGCTACGGAGGCGAGCTCGGCCTCGAGCACACCCGCGCGCGCCCCGAGAAGCTCCCCGCGCGTGACGAGCTCGTTCTCGTAACCGGCCTCGGCCACGCGACGCTCCTCGTCCGCGCTCGCCACACGAGCCTGTGCCTCGCGAAGGCTCGCCTGTGCAACGTGATAGCGTTCCAGGTGCCGGCGGATCTGAAGGGCGAGCGAGTCGTCGTACTCGGCTACGGCCGACAGCGCACGGTCGTACTGCGAGCGCGCATCGTTCTGCTGCGCCGCGTTGGCGAACCCGTCGTAGAGCGTCGCCGACGCGCCGATCGATACCGTCAGGTTCGCGTCCCAGGTATCGATCCAGTTCGCCTGGACGAACGGAACGCGCTGCCCCTGCACCTCCGCCTTCACGTTCAGGCCGATATCGGGCAGCGGCGGGCGCGACGCCTCGGTCACGCGGAGGCCGACCTCCGCCTGCCGTGCGGTCGCCCGCAGCTCCGCCAGACGCGGATGCCCATCCCGCGCGCGCTCGACCAGCCGGGCCTCCTCGGCGAGCGAGTCCGGAAGGTCGATCCCCGCGACCTCGCCGACCTCTCGCCCAACCAGCCACTCGAGCGTCATCTCCGCGGTGCGCATCCCCTGGCGCGCACGAGCGAGCTGCACCTCCGCCTCGGCGAGCACCGCTTCCTCCGCGAGTACTGCACGCCTCGTGATCGCGCCTGCGTCGAGCCGCTCGCGCGCGTCGCCCAGACGCTCCTCGAGGATGCTCACGATCTCCGCGACGAGCGGTTCGCTCGCCCGAGCAGCGGCGACCGCGGCGTAGGCGCTCACCACCGCCCGGCGAACGTCACGGCGGGCAAGCTCTCGCCTCGACTCACTCGCCTCAAGCCCGGCTTGCGCGGCGTCCTCGCCCGCGACAAGCTTGCCCCAGGTGAACAGCGGCTGCTCGACCGTGAGCGACGCGGAGAGCCCCAGGCGCTCGGCGTCCGGGACGAGCTCGATCGGCTGGTCGGGCACGCGCGTTGGAAACGTGCTTCCGGGATCGGTCACCGTACCGAACTCGCCCGCGGGGATCGTGATGCCTTCCGGCGGATTGGCCAGCCATGCGGCCCCGGCCGAAGCGTCAAGGCTTGGCCCGCGCGCCGCACGCGCCTCCGCCACGCCGGCTCGAGCGCCCGTGACCTCCAGACGCGAGCGTTCGAGCGGCTGGCTCGCGCCCTGCGCGAGCTCGATCGCCTCTTCGAGGGTGAGCGGCTCCTGCGCGGAAAGCCGCGCGGCGGCAAGCAGGGCGATGAGCGCGGCGGCCCGGGCGACGGCGACGGGCACGGTACACCGCACCGGCGTTCGCGCCATTCCACACCTCATTCCGCCGTCCGGATCACGTCGGGCAGCCGATTCTCGCCGCCGCGCGGGCCGGAGACCACGTCGAAGTCTCCGCTCGCGGTGCTGAACTCGAGCGTGCCGGGCGGCACGTCGACGTCGTCGTAGGCGACCTCCACGACGAGCCCGTCCTCGCCGTCGGCGATCCCGTCGGTCTGAGCGCCTACCGTCGCGTCGGGGCGTTCGTCGGCGTCGTCGAAGTCGCCCGGCGCGTTGTCGACCCAGGTCACGGTGAAGCTGTACATTCCCTGCGCGTCGGTGGTGTCCGCGAGGGTCACCGTCTCGGTGTCCGGCTCCGTCTCCAGCCGGCGCACGAACGAGAGCGTCACCCCACCCCCCTGCACCGGCCGGTCCTCGACGAAGCCTCCGGTGCCGTCGACGAGCCGCTCGACGAGCCGGCCGGCCACCGTCGTCGTGAACTCGGTTCGCGGCAGGCGGGAGACCCGGATGTCTGAGGTCACCACACGCGTCTGATCGCCGGGCACGAGCACCACCTGTCGCTCGACGATGTAGTCGTCGTCGCTCGTCGCGGGATCGCCGGTGTAGTCCGGATCACCCCACTCCGGGTCGTCGACCCGGATCGTCGCGGTCACCTCGCCGTTCGAGTCGGCGGTGTTCGCGTCCGACCACTCGACCGGCGAGAATTCGTACGTTCCGCTCGTGCCGTCCACCGTCGCGGTGAGCGCGACCTCGTCGGTGTCGTCGTCGTCTCCCTCGACCTGCGGCAGGTCGAGCACGACGCGCACACCGTTCACCCCGGCACCGTTTCCGTCCACGACGCGTCCGCGAAGCGCCGGCAGGTCGAAGCTCGTCTGGGAAAGCTTGGTCGTTGCGATGAGGTTATCCTCCTCGCTCAGGATGCCTTCGGCCGAGACGATCTGCGGCCCGTAGTCGGGGTGCGTGACCGCGAGCCAGAGCGTGGTCGTGTCGCCCTCGGTGCCGTACGCCCCGAAGACCCGACGCCAGATCACCGTCGACGAGTAGTAGCCGGCGCTGCCGCCCTGCGTTACCGTGGAGGTCTGCACGACGTACCCGTCGGCGTCGGGTTCGTCGATCTCGTCGGTGTAGACCCGCACGGTCGCCTCGTTGATCCCCGCGTCGCTCTCCTCGTCCACGACGAATCCCTGCACCGTCGCGCGGTAGTAGTAGCCGCCGCACGAGGCGAGCAGCGCCGTCGCGAGGACCGGGAGTGCGAACCGAAGCCGGCGCGCGCGTCTCACCCTACGGGGGCGCGCCACGAATCGGGTCTGGTGTGGTCTGTACTTCATGGTTCTACTCCTGTCTCACCGGCCACTGCGGCTCCATCGCCTCCGCGATCGCCGGCTTCACCTTGCTCTCAAAAACGCTGTAGAGCACGGGGACGAGCACGAGCGTGATCAGCGTGCTCGTCATGAGCCCGCCCACGACGGCGCGCCCGATGGGGTATCGCAGCTCCGCACCGGTGCCGAAGCCGAGCGACATGGGCAGCAGCCCCAGAATCGTCGTGAGGCTCGTCATGAGAATCGGTTTGAGCCTGGTCCGCCCGCCCTTCACGATCGCCTCGGTGAGCGAGAGCCCGCGGGCACGCAGCGTATTCATGTAGTCGATGAGCACGATCGCGTTGTTCACCACGATACCGACGAGCAGGATCCCCCCGGCGAAGGCAAGGATGCTGAAGGTCGTGTTCGTCGCGAGCAGCGCGCCCACGAGCCCGATCACCGCGAAGGGCACGCTCGCCATGACGATGAGCGGGTTCACGAAGTCTTCGAACTGGCTCGCCATGACCATGTAGACGAGCGCGACCGCGATCGCGAGCGCGAAGGCGAGGCTGCGGAAGCTCGTCCCCATCTCCGCGCTCGCGCCCTCGATAGCGCGCTCGATCCCGGCCGGGGGTGGGCCAACCGCGGCGAGCTCGTCCTCAATATCGGCGATGACGTCGCCGAGCGCCCGCGTGCCGTCGAGGTCGGCGAGCACGCTCACGATCCGGGACCGACTGTCGCGGTCGATCGCGACCGGCCCGCGGTCGTCGACCCGACGTACGAGATTCGGCATCGGGATCCGCGTTCCCGAGGCGTTCAGAAGAAAGAGGTTGTTCACGTTCGCCGGATCCGAGCGGCCTTCCTCGTCGAGCAGGACGAGGACCTCGTGGTCGTCGTCGCCGGCGGAATACGTGGTAACCTCCACCCCGTTGTACGCCGCGCGGATCGTCGTCGCGATCTCGCGTGCCGACACCCCCAGGCTCGCCGCCTCCTCACGCCGCACGACGAATCGGGTCTCGGGGATCCCGGATTCGGCGCTGCTGCGCACGTTGCGCAGCCCAACGATCTCGCGCGCACGAGAAGCGATCAGCGAGGCATGCTCGCGCATCGCCTCCAGATCGCTGCCGGTGAGCTCTACGACGACGTCGCTCGAGACGCCGGTAGCCATGCTCGCGAGCGAGCTCATACCCACGATCACGGTGCGAGAGTCTACGTCGAGGACCTCGCGCTCGATGCGCCGGTCGATCTCGCGCGTGATCTCCCAGATGTCGCGCGAGCGCTGGTCGACAGGCACGAGCGCGGCGTCGACCGACCCCTCGTTCGACGCCACACGCTCTCCGCCGGGGCCGGCCGCACCCGAGAGCGCCCGCAGATCGTCGCCGGCCACGTCGCGGACGATCGACTCGATGCGCCGCGCCTTCGAGAGCGCGAACTCGGCGCTCGTACCTTCACGCGTCGAGAAATCGATGGAAAAGTTTCCCTCGTCGGCAACCGGCAGGAACTCGGTTCCCAGAAGCAGAACGCTGCCCACGCTCACGAGGAGCAGGCCGAGCGCGAGCCCCACCACGAGTATGCGGCGATGAAGCGCCCACGTGATCAGGCGCTCGTAGCCGTCGTCGAGCGAGCGCAGCGCGCGCTGAATACCGCCGGCGAGCCGCCTCACCGGGCCGAATCGGCTTCGCACCTCGACGTCGGCGAGCGAGATCTCGTGGTCCGCGTCGCGCTCGCCGCCTTCTACCGGCTCGACGTGCAGAAACCTCGACGAGAGCATGGGGATAAAGGAGAGCGCGGCCACGAGACTCATGAACAGGCTGAACGCGATCGTCAGCGACAGGTCCTCGAAGAGCTCGCCGGCGAGCCCGCCCACGAACAGCAGCGGCAGGAAGACCGCCATGCTGGTGAGCGTGCTCGCGGTCACCGCCCTGCTGACCTCTTCGGCGCCGTCCACCGCCGCCTCCGTCGGTGAGTACCCGGCGAGCGCTTTGCGGTAGATCGACTCGAGCACGACGATCGAATTGTCGACGAACATGCCGATCGCGAGCGTGATCCCCATCAGGCTCGTGATGTTGAGCGTCATCCCGCCGAAGTCGATGAGCGAGATCGTCGCGATGACGGCGACCGGGATGACCGTCGCGATGATCGCGGTGCTGCGCAGATTGCGCAGGAAGAAGAGCAGGATCAGAACCGCGAGCAGTCCGCCCTGCCACCCTGCCTGCACAACCCCGCCGATGCTCTCGCGTACCGTGTCCGCCTGGTTCTCCTGGATCTCGATCTCCACGCCGCGCGGTATGACCTCGCCGAGCCGGTCGAGCGCGGCGAGGACCGCCTCGTTCACCTCCACGGTGTTCGCGTCCGGCTGCTTGCGGATGGAAAGCCGCACGGCGTTCTCGCCGCGCGCGGTCACGAGCTCCTCGCCAGGCGCGTAGTCGAGCGTAATCGTCGCGAGATCGCGGAGGTGGATGGGTACCCGCCCCTGGTAGCCGACGAGGAGCGAGCCGATGTCGTCGAGCGTCTCGAATTCGGCTACCGTCCGCAGCGCGACGCTGCGGTCGCCCACATCCACGCTTCCCGCAGGGACCGTCAGGTTGTCGCCGCCGAACGCCTGGAGGACCTGCGTGACAGGAACGCCGGTCTTGCCGATCGATTCGAGGTCGAGCTCGACGAGGACCGCCCGTGTCCGCCCGCCGAAGACCTGCGAGCGCGCGACACCCGGCACCCGCTCGATCGCTGGAAGGATGGTATCTTCGGCGAGCTCGCGCAGGTCGATTCGCTCGGCGGACGTGACGAGGTTCAGCTCGAGGCTCGGCGTCATGGACGCGCTGTAGCGGAAGATGACCGGCTGCTCGGTCCCGTCGGGGAACGAGCCTTCCGCCGACGTGATCGCCTCGCGCACGTCGATGACCGCCGTTCCCAGATCGGTCCCCTGGACGAACGACACGGTCACCTGCGACATCGACTCCGCAGAGACCGACGAGATCGACTCGACACCGTTGATCCCGGCGACCGCGTCCTCGACCGGCTTGGTGACGAGGCTCTCGACCTCCGTCGGCCCCGCGCCGGGACTCGCGGTGTAGACGAGCATCGTGGGGAGATCGACCGTTGGGAAGAGCTCCTGCCCCACCCGGCCGAGCGACACGAGGCCGAGCAGCAGGAGCCCGGCGAACACCATCGTCGTCGTCACCGGATGGCGCACGCTCGCGCGGGGGATACTCATGGCTCCTCGACCACCTCGACACGGTCGCCGTCGGTGAGGAACGCCGCCCCCTCGACGATGAGCGTCTCCGAACCGTCGAGTCCCTCGTGCACGATCGTCTGCCCTCCGGGAAGGTCCTCCACGCGAACCGGCACGGCGCGCGCGCGCGGCGCGGAGGCGGCCTCGACGGTGTAGACGACGGTGTCGCCGTCACGGCGGTAAACCGCGGCGTCGGGGACCTGCACCGCGTCGGCCCACGACTCGAGCACGAAGACCGCGTTTACGTACATCCCCGGCCGCAGCCGCCCGTCGGCGTTGGGGATGGCCACTTCAACCTCGAAAGTTCTGCTCGCCGCGTCGATAATCGAGGCGACGGTGCTCACCGTGCCCTCGAAGGGCGGGTCGTCCGGATACGCTTCCGGGTGAACGCGTACCGGCATCGTACCCTCGCTGCCTCGAAAGTCGCCGTAGAAGCGCTCGGGGATCGTGATCCGGGCGTAGATGAGCCGATCGTTTACCACCGCCGCGATGGGCGATTCGGTTCCCACCATCTGCCCCACCTCCGCGGTCACGCGCGCGACGCTCCCGGCGACAGGGGTCCTCACGGTCGCATAGTCGACCTGCAGCTCGGCGAGCTCGAGCTGTCGGGCGGCGGCGTCCGCGTTCGCCCGAGCCGTCGCGAGCTCCTCGTCGCCCGCCCCGGACTCCATCAGATCGAGCCGGCGCCGCGCGTTTGCAACCTGCGTCTCGGCCGACCGGAAGCGGTCGACCGCCGACTCATAATCGCTGCGCGAGACCGCCTCCGCCTCGTAGAGCCGCTCGGTGCGCTCGAGATTGGAGCGCGCAGTCTCAAGCTCGGTCTCGGCCTGCTCGACCTCCGCGCGCGCGATCTCGAGCTCTTCGGAGCGGACGCCGCGGACCGTCTGGCGGTACTGCGCGTCGGCCGCCTGGAAGGCCGCGCGCGCCTGCTCGACCTGCAGGCGCAGCACCTCGTCCTCGATCCGCGCGATCACGTCGCCGGCGCCGACGAGCTGATTCTGCCGCACCGGGATCGCCGTCACGCGCCCGCTCACCTTGGGCAGGATCGTCGTCGTTGCCTCGGGGTCCAGCGTGCCCGCGTAGCGGACCGTGCGCTCGGCGTCGGCGCGAACGGGTGCGCCCGCGCGAACGGGTACGGGCGGATCGGAGGGGCCGGCGACGTCCGGCGCGAAGAGCACGCGCGCAGCCGG
>CAZVEF010000090.1:0-9818 GCA_964625715.1 uncultured Spirochaetaceae bacterium
AAAGTACGCAAGGCTCGATTTGGCCTTCGCGGACCTGCAAGGTCGATGACAGTTAAAGGGTGTAGCGCCAACGTCTGAGATCCGCCTCCCCATCGACGGTCTGGACCACACCGTCAGACAAGACGACCACCCGATCCGCCGTCGCAAGTACGTCCCGGTAGGCGTGATCGGTTATCACGATCCCGCGGTGATGTTGGGCAGCGATGCGACGGAGCTCCTCGCGCAGCGGCCCACGGTGTAGCGGTTCGATCTCGGTGAACGGCTCGTCCAGAAGGCTGTACGCCGAGGGGAAGAACGCCGCAAGCAACACTTCCAGGTAGCGCTGTTCCCCGCCGGAGAGTGCGGCAACGCGCTCTTTCAGGAGCGGCTTCACCCGGCGGTGTCGCCCCACGATCCCCCGGGCCTCTCGTGTAGGCAACGCGAGCGAAACGATTCGTTGCACCCGCATCCGGCGCGGGAGATAGGGTTCCTGGGGAAGGTAGGCTACTGCGCCGCTGCGGAACGCGCGGTGTACGACCTCGCCGTCAATGCCGAGGTGCACGTGGTCCGCACGCAACGCCCCCAGGATCGCACGCAGCATCGTGGTCTTGCCGCAGCCGTTGCGACCGACTACGCCGAGAATCTCGCCCCGCCGGACACGCAGGTAGACTCCGGAGAGAACACGGTGCGATCCGTAGGCGTGAGACAGACTGTCGACTTCGAGCATCACACCCTCACCGTCACGAAGATCGCGGCGCCTGCGACGATCGCGAGGACCCACGATGCAATCTGTAGACCGATCGGTCCCCATCCGCCGCTTCGATAAAGAGCGTATTCCCGATGATGAGCGAACACGAAGACAAGCACCGAGAGCCAGTGGCCGGCAGTCGCGAGGATCAGCGCCCCCACTTCCAGCGCCACGCGCGCGTTCACAGCTCCCTCGACCAGACCCGCACGACGCAGCAGCAGAAGCGCGGTCGCGCCAAGCGCCGCAATAGCGACGTTATACCGGAGGACGACGCCGGAGTAGACGACGAGAAGCCGAAGGCGGTGGCGCGTGGGAATCCGCGATTGCACCTCGCCATTGTAGCGTGCCGACCGGCGTGAGGGAATCCGGAGGTGTCCTGAACGCAGCGCACCCGACCCGATGCCGATAGCGCGTCAGCAGCACGCGCAGTCGCCGCCAGCTCGACCCGCCTCGCGACTCAAGGAGCGCCGATTGTCTTGGTTGATCAGGCGTGTTGCGGTATGATGAGTTCAGAATTACGTTATGGAGGCATGCATGGGCATCGTCGTCCGCAGCGCGGTCATCGGAGCCGCCCTGATCATCGTCACCGCGTGTGCGACTCTCGATCCACCTTCCGAACCGGACTCAGAGATGGGTTATCTACTCGCGGAGCTACGCAAGGAAGGTACAAGCTCCAGGATGGCGCTTGTCCTCGAAGGAGAGGAAAGCCAGCAGCTTCGAATCTCCGAAGACGAGGGCCTGCGCCTCTTCGAGGTGGTGCCGGGCACATACCGTGCAGCCACAATCGTGTGCGGCCGTACCGACTATTCGATTGGCCGCGACCCTCGTCTCGCCACACCCCTCGTTGTCGAGTCCGGCACCATCGTCTACCTCGGGGAGTGGCTCGTCCGATCCGATGGGCGTGATGGTCGACTCGCAATTGACTCCATCCACAACTACGCCGCCCATCATCTCGCGAGTGTGAACGACAACTTCCCCGCGTTCGCCCGGCTCGCCCGCGACATCTACTTCCCGGGCGAGGAGAACATCCGGCTCGACGCTCTGGAGGCTGACGAGTTCGCATTCCGGACGGCGGCGAGCGCCATCGAACCGCTGGAGACCACGCCGTTCTCGCGGGCGGTCGCGACAGCGGATCTCCTCACCGCGTTCAGACTGCTCGGTGTGGCATCGGGGCCCGACGGTGTTGAGCTGATGCATCGGTTCTTTGGATCTCTGCCGTCCACTGCTGCGCCGAACCCACTCGTTGCGGAAGCCGCGCTCGGCGGATACCTCGATGACGGGCAACCACTTCGGATGTTCGCCAGGCTCGGCCCGCGCGAGGCAAGCACGCCGTACGACGGTGCAGTCACGGCGGTGACGGTGGGAAGCAACGCCGTCGTCGCGCGAGACGGCCACACGCCCGGCACCCGACGCGCTATATGGACCCGGACTGGGTTTGTCGACGCCTACGACGCAACATGGGTGATCTTCGGCAACGGGCAGATCGTGCCGGTCGACGTGCTGGAGGCTCGTGAGCACGCAAAGCGCGTCCTGCGAAGCGAGGCATCTCTGCCGCAGGACGCCCTGAACGCGGCTATGGTTCTCCTCCGCGACCAGTCACCGGAGAACGATCGACTCGTTGGCGCGTTGCTGTCGCGACTCAACGACGCCGGTGACCTCGATCCCGCCATTCGCGCGCAGGCTCTGCACCTTGCGGTGGTGTTCTTCGCTGTCAGGGGGGACCTCGATGCGGCAGAATCGATGCTCGGCCGGCTCAGCGAGACCGCACCGTCCCCAGATGCCGATCGGATCGGCGACCACGGTCGAGCGGTCGTTGATCTCGTTCGGGAAGCATCCAACCCCAACCGCTGATCTCTTTTGACTGACGGTCAAGCGTGTGGTATCATTTAAGAGAAGTGTTCGAGGGTGCTGGCTGGCATCCGCGGCAAGGAGGAGGTATGTACGACCCACCCGTCAGACAAGGCCGGTTGGACCGGCACTCCACCCCATCTTTCGAGGCGTAATGCCTGAAGCAATGTGATCAACCGAACGCATCTTCGCGATGCGACGGAATCAAAGAGCCGGCAGTCAGTGCCGGCTTTTTGCGTCCGGACCCCGAACTCACACCGGGATCTCGGGCGCTTGCTGTACCCCGGATGCGGATGAACCGTGAGGCGCCGGAAGGGCAGCATTGGACTTCGAGCCTGCGAACCTCCATACTCACGACTCGAAGGAATTGCCGTGCTCGACAGATCGCCTGTAAACATCCTGACCATCGTTCCCGTCATCCTCGTCTCGCTCACGGTCCATGAGCTCGCCCACGCCTCTGTATCGCTGGTTCTCGGCGACGACACGGCGAAGCGAGCGGGCCGCGTAACGCTGAATCCGCTGCGCCACGTGGACCCGGTCGGGTTTCTCATGATTGTCGTCATTGGGTTCGGATGGGCAAAGCCGGTCACCTTCGACCGCTCGAAGCTCGGGAAGCCGGTCCGCGACGAGATTCTTGTGGCTCTCGCGGGGCCGATCTCGAACCTGCTGCTCGCGTTCGCCGGTGCGCTCGTGCTTCGGCTCATCGTCTACTCAGAGGCGCTCGCGATGAGTGCAGCGCGCGATACGATCATCGACGTCGGCGTGACCTTCTGCGTGATCAATATCGCGCTCGCCGTCTTCAACGCGCTGCCCATTCCGCCGCTCGACGGTTCGCATATCTTCACGAGTTTTCTCTCAGAGCGCGACGCCACGCTGACCGCGACCGTCACGAAGTACGGCGTCGGGCTCCTTCTCGCTCTCATCGTCCTCGGGCGCGTGACCGGGCTCGACCTCCTGCCGATCGGTCCGGCGATCGACGCGGTATACTTGGCGATGCTCCGCCTTGCAGGGCTCGCGTAGGGAGGCTGCGAGAACCGCCCCTACGCGTCGGTCTTCATGATCAAGGGCTGATGCGTCGCCTCGATCACGTCGCGCCAGAGGCTCGACTCGGGATCGATACGATTCCGTTCGCTCACGCACATGGGAATCGGGATGTGGACGAAGACGTTGTTCACCTCGCTGATGACGATTCGCGTCTTGCCGGCCATCGCCGCGTGCGCCGCGTTGTTGCCCAGCCGCGAGCAATAGAGCGAGTCGGTGGGTGCTGCGACGGCGCTGCGGATGATGTAGCTCGGGTCGATGTACTTCAGGTTGACCTTCATGCCGATCTCGTCGAAGTGCCGGCCTATCTCATCTCTCAGGAAGATGCCGATGTCACCAAGCTTGCGGTTACCGCTCGCGTCGGTGGTCTCGTCGTCGCTCAGAAGCTCCTGCCCGGCACCCTCGGCGACGATGATCACGGCGTGGTTACGCCGCTCGAGTCTCGCCTTCAGCGCGGCGAAGAACCCCGACTCCCCCTCGAACTCGAACGGCACCTCCGGAACGAGAACGAAGTTGACGTCGTGGCTCGCGAGCGCGGTATGCGCGGCGATGAACCCGGAATCTCGACCCATGACCTTCACGAGCCCGATGCCATTGATCGCGCTGTGCGCCTCCGAATGCGCCGACGAGACGGCGCCCGTCGCCTCGGCCACGGCGGTCTCGAAGCCGAAGCTGCGCTGGATAAAGGCGAGGTCGTTGTCGATCGTCTTGGGCACGCCCACGACCGCGATCTTCAGCCCGCGTCTCTCGATCTCGTGGGCGATCGCGAGCGCGCCTTTCTGCGTCCCGTCGCCGCCGATCGTGAAGAGCATGTTCAGGTTCAACCGCTCGACCGTGTCGACGATTTCCTCGGTGCGCTCTCCCCCACCACGCGAAGACCCCAGAACGGTACCGCCGATCTTGTGGATGTCGTCGACCACATCAGGGTTGAGGTCTATAGTGGGGATGTTATTCTCTGGAAGCAGGCCCTGGTAGCCGTAGCGGATGCCGCTTATGCGGCGCACGCCGTAGCGGTACCAGAGGCAACGGGTGATCGCTCGAATGACGTCGTTGAGCCCCGGGCACAGGCCGCCGCAGGTCACAATGCCCGCGTGCACGTGGCTGGGCATAAAGAAGATCCGTTCCCGTGGTCCTGCCTTCTGGAGGATCTGCTGTTCGGTGTAGCTCTTGCAGTCCTTCGACAAGTCAGCCTCTATGTCGTAGAGCACGCGCTCGTCGTCGCGCACGTAGTTGGCTATGAAATCGCCCTGGACGCGCGAATAGGTGACCGGCGACTCGATCCTGGGTTCGCCGAGAGTAGGAACGGTGAAGTCGTAGTCAATCGCCATGAGGAAAACATAGTCGGTGCGGTGTGGGCTGTCCAGAACCCGCGGCGGCGTGACGAACGGCAGAGCAAGTCGGAAGGCGCTTTCCGCACGCCGCCGCCGTTTGACGCATCGGCCGCGGCCGCCTATGCTCGGGATTGACCGCGGGTCGCCCCCCCGCGGAGCACGCGTCCATAGGAGGCATCATGCGCATCGTAGTCATCGGTGGCGCCGGCTACATCGGTAGTCACGTAGCGCGAACCCTGCTCGACGCCGGCCATTCGGTCACAGTCTTCGACAACCTCTCGCACGGTCTCCGGGAGAATCTCTTCCCGGAAGCCGATTTCGTCCACGGTGACATCCAGCACCCGCTGGAGTTGCGCGCGGTGCTGGCCGGCGAGCCCGGTCCAGGCTCGGCGAAGGCAGCGGGGCCGGCGGAGGCGGTGGTCCATCTGGCGGCGGCGAAGGCAGCCGGCGAGTCGATGGTGAACCCGGAGAAGTACTCGGTGAACAACCTCGCCGGTACGATAAACGTGTTGAACGCGATGACGGATGTCGGCGTGAAGCGGTTCGTCTTCTCGAGCTCCGCGGCAGTCTACGGTGAGCCGGAGTACGTCCCGCTCGACGAGAAGCATCCCACCAACCCGATGAACTACTACGGGTTCTCCAAGCTCGAGATCGAGCGGATCCTGCGCTGGTACGACGAGCTGCGCGGTGTGCGATTTGCAGCACTGCGCTACTTCAACGCGGCCGGGTACGACGGCGCCGGTCGCGTTCGCGGGCTCGAACAGGATCCGGCCAACCTGCTGCCGGTCATCATGGAAGTCGCGATCGGCATGCGTGACGAGCTCCAGGTCTTCGGCGACGACTACGATACGCCCGACGGCACGTGCATCCGCGACTACATCCACGTCACTGACCTGGCCGCGGGGCACCTCGCGGCGCTTGAGTGGGTCAGCAAGCACGACGAGTCCCTCACGGTGAACCTCGGGAGCGGCGTCGGTATCAGCGTGCAGGAGATGCTCGAAACTGCGCGAAAGGTGACCGGACGGCCCATCCCCTCGCGCGTGGCCGACCGGCGTCCCGGTGACCCGGCAGAGCTGATCGCAACCGCCGCACAGGCAGAGCGCATCCTGAGGTGGTCGGCGACGCACAGCTCGGTGGAGGAGCTCGTGGAGACCTCGTGGAAGGCCTACCGTGCGGCAACGGGCTATACCTGTCATTGACCTTGCAGGTCCATGAGGACGTATATCACGTCCTGGGCGCAGATTGCATTACTCGCGCGCCTGCACGACGAGCGGCTCTGCCGGCGATCGTCCAAATGACCGGACCATCGGGAGTTGCGAAGGATCGATCTGCAAGGTCGATGACACGCTAAGGTAGGGCGCGCGCCAGGTGGATCGCCTCGACCTCATCGTCGGAGACGACGAGCTCGATCGTCGTATTCCGGTAGAACCAGACGAGCGAGCCGTCGTCGATGACGCGTGGCTCGCCCAGGAGGTCGATCGCGCGCTCGAGCTCCATGCCCACCTCGAGCCCGCCCCGGGTCGGCACCGATGGGTCCAAGACCTTCACCGAAAGCAGGTACTCGCTCTCGGTCGCCGCATCGACCAGAAAAGTCACCTCTAGCCGGTCATATCGCCACACAACGATCCGGAGGGCCCCGGCGCGTCCTGACTCCTCGCTCTCGGTCCGCGCAGCCGGCGCGCCCAGGTGCTCACGAACCGTGTCGCGATCGGCATCGAGTCCAAACTCGAAGGCCCATACGTCTTGCACGCCTCCGATGGCGGCGAGCTCGGCCGCCTCCGCCGACGCATCCGCGTCTGCCGGCTCCTGAGGCTCGTCGGGAGCCGACCTGTCGCACCCCGCGGCCGCGACGACGATCGCCGCGACGACGAGGAGCCGTAGGGCCCTGCGGGCAAGGGGCTTGTCGACCAGCGACAGGTACCGGAGAGGGGGTGGAATTAGCCATGCAGAGGCGATTCGGTGCGGACGGGCGGGTAGTTCACGGTCGGGTCTCATTGCCTGCGTTCCTCGATTTGATGCGCGGTTCGAGCTCGAAAGCGGGACAGTGGGCACCGGTCGTCTCGAAGACGACCTGACTCGGCATGCGCCGCGTCTTGATTCCGAAGATACGGCAGCCACGCGGGAATCGCGGGTCCCAGGTGACGTGAAAGTGCGCGCATCTGAGACAGTCGGGGGCACGCTCGCCCATCGGCCTATCGTACCCGGATGGCTCGGCTTGATCTACTCGGAACGAGGTATTTGGTCTATATTGGAAGAAGGATACCGCACCGAGCGAAAAGGAGCTGACTATGGACAGAAGATTCTACCTATCGATCTTCCCGCTCGAGGCCCTCATTGCGTCGCAGCTGACTCCGGAGCAGTTCGGGCAGTACATGGCCACGGGCCGCAAGAACGGCTCGCACGAGAAGCTGGTGTTCATCGAGATCGAAGGTGGCTTCGGGAAGTTCTTCGACTGGAAGCACGCGGAGGAAAACTGCGTGCGCCACGAGGACGGCGAGCCGAAGCACTCGCTCTGGATGAGCACGTACCGTACGCTCGAGAATGTGCCCCTCTCGGCGATGAAGGAGCTCTATCTCGTCACGAATGACGGCCGGACGCTCAAGGTCGAGCCGCGAGAGTACGAAGCACCGCCGATCGAGCGCAAGTACTGGGTCTACCAGGAGCTCTGCCCGATCCGCCCGCTCGTCGTCAGCGCCTACGATCCGCAGACGTTCAGCCAGCACATGACCCACCCGGACATCAAGATATCGGTCCCCAAGATCGCCTTCTGCGACTTGAAGGTCATCAACTTCGACAATCTCGAAGACACCGGAAACCTCGGCAGCGTCTACGACACGAACCTCGATCACCTCAAGCATTGCATCGCTTCGGTTACGAGCGAAAACCAGACGAAGAAGGTGAAAAATGTCGAGCGCAGCCGCACCGAGAGTTTCGGCTACCAGACGATCAACCACGGTGTCTACGTCGGCGAAGGTCGCAACGTCGTCGAGTACAAGCTTCCCACGATCGACGAGATAAGGATGAACCACTTCGACTGGGGCCGATCGTCGATGGTGCTGTAGCGCGCGCATCGCGACCGACCACACGACCTCGAAGTCAGAGCCGCCTCCGGGCGGCTCTTTTCTTTGATCGCAGCCCCGATAGCAGGGCTTGCGACCACGGGTGAGTCGGTGGTACGATCGTGCTCCCCGTCTGTGCGCACCCGCGATGGAGACTCTCGCTCATGCCGCTCGTCGAAGTGGACTCGCTCGTAAAGACCTACAGCCGTACACAGAGGCGCCCCGGCACGCTGGGCGCGCTCGCCGGCCTCGTCTTCCGGCGCCGGATCACGACGGAGGCGCTCGCGGGCGTGAGCTTCGCGATCGAGGCGGGCGAGCTCGTCGGCTACATCGGGCCGAACGGAGCGGGCAAATCGACGACGGTGAAGATTCTCTCGGGCATTCTCACCGCCGATGGAGGCCGATGCACGGTCGACGGCCGCGTTCCCTGGCTCGAGCGGCGGGAGCACGTGCGCCGCATCGGGGTCGTCTTCGGGCAGCGGACGCAGCTGTGGTGGGACCTTCCGGTGGTCGAGAGCCTGGAGCTGCTGCGCGACATCTATCGGCTCGATGAAGCGACTTACCGATCGAGCCGCGACGAGCTCGTCGACCGGCTGGGACTCGCGCGGTTTCTCGAGCAACCGGTGCGCCAGCTCAGCCTTGGCCAGCGTATGCGCGCCGACCTTGCGGCGAGCCTTCTGCATCGGCCCCGAATTCTCTTCCTCGACGAGCCCACGATCGGGCTCGATGCGCCGGGAAAGCTCGCGATCCGCGAGTTCGTCCGGACGATCAACCGCGAGCACGGCGTGACGGTGCTGCTGACCACGCACGACATGGACGACATAGAGGCGCTCTCGTCGCGGCTGATCGTCATCAACGAAGGCCGGATCGTTGCCGACGGTTCGCCAGCGCTGCTGCAGAACGAGGTCGCCGTCGAACGCCGGCTCACGGTGGACGTCGAGCCGGCTCAGGGCGGGAGCGCCGCGCCTCCACCGAGCGAGCTCCTCACCGCGCTCGAACGCGCCGACGGCCGGTGGTGGCAGGAGCGGGGGCGGCTCGTCTTCGCGATCGATCCGGCCCGCCTTCCGGTGCCGAGCCTCTTGTCGTTGATCACAGCCGCGTACTCGGTGCGCGACATCTACGTCGACACCCCACCGATCGAGGAGGTCGTGAACCGCATCTACGCGCGGCGCAGCGAGGACGCCGACCTCGCGCCGGGGTCGAGCTCCCCGGAGAGTCCGTCGGCGTGAGAACCTACCTCGCGTACTTCTCAGCCCGCTTCCGCGCGCAGCTCCAATACCGCGCCGCCGCGCTCGCCGGGATCGGCACGCAGATCTTCTTCGGTATCGTGAACATCATGGTGATCACGGCGTTCTACCGCGCCTCGGACGCGGCGCAGCCGCTCTCCGCCGAGCAGGCGGTCTCGTACATCTGGCTCGCGCAGGCGTTGCTCCTCGTGCTGCCGTTCAGGCTCGACCGTGAGATCACGCACCTCATCCGCACGGGCAACATCGCCTACGAGCTCGCCCGCCCGGTGAGCCTCCCGCTCGCCTGGCTCGCGCGCGGGGTCGCCGACCGAACCGCGCCGGTGCTGCTGCGGATGGTCCCACAGCTCGTCTTCAGCACGCTCCTGCTGCGTCTGCTCGGCTGGCCGGAGATCGCGCTCGGTGCGCCGACCAGCCTCGCCGCGGGCCTGCTCGCGGGCCTTTCCGCCATCGCGGGGGCGGCGGTCTCCGCGGCGATCGGGCTCATCGCCTGCGCGACGCTCTTCTGGACCATCGCGGGTGCCGGGACATCGGTCCTCTTCTCGACGACGATCTGGCTCCTCTCCGG